>CAYMTF010000001.1:0-13956 GCA_964393295.1 uncultured Methanosarcinales archaeon
ATAAAGAAATGTTTTTATACATTATGTTAAAGAAACTATTAAGCAAATTCAGGGAGATTAAAGGGAAGGAAAAAAATAAGGGTTCTAAGAAGAATTCAAAAAAGTCTAAATCTAAATCCAAAAAAAATTCAGACTCAGATTATGATAATAGGTTTCAAAAATTTTATCATTTAAATAAAAAAAGGCTTAACAAAGAAAGGAGAGGGAATTATAAAAATAAATCTAATTCAGGGATTTGTGTGAGATGTAAAAAGAGGGTAGTCAAAGGGATAGTTTTTTGTAAATTTCATCAATCTAAACAAAAAGAATATAATCTTGCTGCACGTACTAAGAAGAAATCAAGGTTATCAAAAGGAAGGAAAGCAAGTTCAAAAGCTTCAAAAAAATAATTCTAAAAGATAAGAGTTTTTCTCATCTCATGTATAGTTTTAACATTGTACCTTTATTTTCATTAAGAGAATATTCAGCTCTGGCATTTTGTAATCTAATAAAATCTTTTAAAATTTTTGTTCCTTCCCCACCGTATTGTTTTGTAGAGATATTATGCTCGCTTGCATCATTTGATAGGAATATATTTAATTGTTCAATTTTTGCCATATTCATTCCATTTCCATCATCAACTATTGTTAGGCATAAGTTGTATCTTGATTCTTCAGTGATATCTTCTAAATTAAATTTAATATTGGTAGAATTTGCATCTATGGAATTTCCAACTAGGTCCCTAATAACTATCTCAAATAAGTCTCTATTAGTTCTTAGATAGTCATTATTTAACTTAGATTCATACTCAAAATTAATCTCTTTTTCACGATTACGCTTAGCTTCTTCAATTGAATAAAGGATACTTTCTTTTACACTTACCACATCTTCTATTTGTTCAATTTCTCTCTTATTCTTTTCAAAACTGTCTATTATTTCATCAGCTAAGTTTTCCGCCTGTAGTAAAATGTTTAGCCCTTCAAAAGGGTTTTTAGAGATGATTTGTTTTTCAAGATTATTATAACATTCTTGTTTTTTTTCAAAATATTTTGTTTTAATTGTTTCATAAGTTGAGATCAGCTCATTGATTCTTTGTTCGTTATTCCCCTCATTTTTTGGTTCAGAGAAAGCATTCGAGAACGCGGAAAGAAAATCATTCATCCCTTGATTAATCTTCATTGGTTTTTTGTTTGGATCAATAATCCCTTCTACTTCTCTCCTAAGTTCTTCTGTATTAATAGAATAATTATTGTTACTATTTATTAAAGAATGGAGCCCAAATTCTTTACTTATTTCTTGGATAAAATTATCCTTTGTTTTATCCTGTTTAGAATAATCATGTAATAAACTAAAATATTCTGACATATCTTCAATTAAGTTATTTTCAATTCCTAGGTACAATCTTCTAACTCTGTTTATTGTAGAATGTTTTGTCCCAGCCATTGAGATTTTTTGAATTGTTTTAAGTCTATCTATTAATGATTCAATTCGTTCAGTTTTTTTACTAATAATCTCCTCTAAACTAAAAATTTGTGTTTTTAACTCTTCATTTTCTTTTGCCATTTTTCTTACTGTTGGAATTTTATATAGTATTGACCTCCATAATAATTTAAAGATTGGTACTGGGGTATAATTTATCATATAATTACAAGATTGATCCCCTTTAACCTCACAAGATTCATGATCGTGTAATTTTGCTTCATGATCTCCAAATAGGGTAAATAAATTTTTATATGCAGATTCAGTTAAGATACAATCTTGTTTTAGTAATTCTTTAAATATCTCTGCAGGGAAATAACGCCCTAATTCTTCTAAGTGTTCTTCATTTGTTGATCTAGAGATGGTTACTGTGCCTCTATCAAACCATGGTTCTGTTGAATTAACTGTGGTGAGTTCTGTCCAATTACTGTTGGTTTGCTTTCCCATATGTTTTAGGACAGTTCCAAGATCAAAAAATTTTGAAACTGAAATTATCTCATATTTAGAATTCAAGATTGATCTTTTAGCAATCTCTGGATAGAATTCTTGTGATGAGAGTGCTAATGATTCTCTCCCGAATTCCATAAAACTTCTATATACCCATCTATTAACAAAAGAATGTTGATCGTTTAGTATATCAATTATTTTATTTTTATTGATTCCAAATATATCTGAATAAGAATCCAAAAAATCCCCCGGATTTTTTATACCGAGTTTGGACCTTTTTAACAATGTTCCATTTTCATTTATGGTGCTCATAACCATCTGGAGGTATTTAATTGTAACATCTCTTTGTTTTAGTGGTAATAATGTTGTTAGTTTTTTGTTTTTACAAATTGTTAAAAACTCATTATTTGTTCTGATGTGTTCTATAATCTCTTCTAAATCTTGTGACATTTATTGTATCTAAAGAAACATTAATAAATAAAAACATAATGCTTATCTAATATATACTATTAAGATTAAATTACCATTGATTTGAAAGTTAATATTCTAATCTTTTTAATAATAGTATCAAAATTGGTGTAAAATATGTTAAAATCTTTAATCTCATTAGTTCCTATGAATGCTTTAGAAATGTTTGAGCATTATTTAATGGATGATTACAAACGTACTAAACATTTTCTTAACACTAGTGATCCAGATTTGTTAGAAAAAATTTCTGAAAAAAAAGCTTTAGCAATATTTCATAAAGCTGTTAAGAATACTCCTGCTTATGAAAAGTTTTTAAATAAAAATAGATTAAAATTTCCTCAAATAAATTCAATTAAAACAATTAATGATTTTAATAAATTAGTCCCTGCAACTGAGAAGGATAATTATGTGAAACTTTATGATTTTGCTTCTCGTTGTAAACATGGGGAATTACCAGTAAGAGGTAATATAGACGAAAGTTCTGGAACTTCTGGGAAGGCAACTAATTGGATTCATGACATTGGTGAAGAGGATTTATTATTTAAATCTGTCAAGTTCGAGTATAATTACTCATTCAGTAACGAAAAAGAAGATTATTTGGTAATTAGTGCTTGGTCTTCTGGCCCATGGGCTACAGGTGTTAGGTTTTGTGAATTAATGGAACAGGTTGCTTTAGTAAAAAATACTGACACTAATCCAGATAAAATTATTGAAACTTTGGAAACTTTTGGTAAAAATAGGCGTTATTTAATTGGTGCTTACCCTCCATTCATTAAATCTTTATTAGACAACTACAAAGATCGGATTAATTGGAAAGATTATAAGATAGATTTAGTTATTGGTGGTGAGGGTGTTACTCTTGATTGGGTTTATGATGTTAAAAATAAATTAAAAAAAGGCGCAAAAATTGTTTCATCTTATGGTTCCTCTGATATTGATATAGGTGTTGGGTTTGAGACTCCTTTGTGTTTTCATATAAGGGAATTAATTAATAAGGATCTAAAACTAAGAAAAGAAATTTTTGATCGTGAGGATGTGCCGATGATTTTTCAATATAATCCTACTGCTCATTATATTAAGAATATTATTGGAGAAGGTGGTAAAAGTGAATTTGAAGTCACATTATTAGACAGTAATGCTGCATTACCAAAAATAAAATACAATATTCATGATGAAGGAAAAAAATTTTCTTTTAATAATTTGTTTGCAATTATTGAGGGGAGATATCCTAAATTTTGGGACCAATTTTTAAGAAAATCAAAAACAAGTGAGGAAGATATTCTGAATCTTCCTTTTTTGACTATATTTGGTAGAAGTGACGGTACCTTAAGTTTTGATGGTGCTAATGTTTATCCCAGTCAAGTTGAGAATGCTATCTTAAAAAGTTCTAATCTTGATGTTATGACTAATAGGTTTAAGATTGAAAAATCTTTTAATGAGAATAACAACCCTGTGTTTAATGTTCATGTTGAGTTAGTTGAAGGCAAAAAGCCTACAGCATCGTTGCGGATGGAATATTCAGAAAGCATTTTACAACATTTAATGGCTATGAATCGTGATTATTGCGAATCTTATACACAAAATAATTCTTTAGCTCCAAAAATAAAATTGTATAAGAATGACCATAGTTTTTTTAATGTAGATAACGACAAACAAAAGAATATTTATATTGTTAAATAGTTATTTATTTCAAATGATTAGATATAAAATCACAAATTTCTGTTGAAATCTCCTCCGGTTTTTCAACTAATATGTTGTGAGTAGCATATTCAAAAGTTTTCATCTCACTTTTTTTAACTAATCTATTTATTCGTTCAGAATATTCTTTAGGTATGGTTTTATCTCTTCCACCAGCGATAACTAATACAGGGATATCCAAATTCATCAGAGTTTTTTTAATGTTCTTTCTATTTGCAAACGCAAACTTTTCAACATTATCTAAAGTTCTAACAATACTCCTTATTGGAGTAACATGCATTAAATGAGATAATCTTTTTAAATCTTTTTTGATTCCACTAGGTGATAAATCGATATCATCCATATGAAAGAAATGTTCACTATTAGTGATTTGATGTTTGGCTATGAATCTTAATAAATTTGTGACGTAAGGGTTTAAGTTTAAGATTCTATTATGATCAAATGGATAAGTACTTGAACTTTCAATAAATATTATTGATGAAGGAAATTTCTTCTTATACCTCATAATATAATTTAAAGCTATAACTCCTCCAAAACTGTGTCCTACAAAGATAAAATCTTTTATTTTTTCATTATTCAAAACTTCATGAATATCTCTTGAAAAATGAGGCAATTGATACCTCTCAAATTCTTTTGGTGAACTGGATTGCCCATGGCCACGTAGATCAATATTAATGATAGAATGACCTTTTTCTAAAAAAAGTTCTAATTCTTTTTTCCAGACTTTACAATCACTACCAACCCCATGTAATAATACTAATGTTTTAGCTTTTTTATTCTTAGATTTAAAAAACTCATAGGATATTTTACACCCATCAAAAGATCTAATAATTTTAGTTTTATCAATATTTTTAGTCTCCTTTTTTAATGACATAAGTATTATTAGAAGAACAAAATATATATAAACTTTTGTAAGCTACTAAGGGATAACTATGTCAGAAAAACAAAAAGAGATGCATAAGCAATCTAGAAAGGCTTTTTTAGTAGAGTATCTGTGTGGAGTTTTGATTTTATTAATGGCGTTATCATTACCAGTTAAATATTCTAATTTTCAATTCCCTTTATTTGTTATAAGTGGTTTAAGTCTTGGTTCTGCTGAGTTAAGTAGATATTTAACTAGGTATATTTTTACTAAAGATAAAATTATTGTAATATCTGGTTTAATCCAACAAAGTAAAAAACACATTTATTTTCATCCGCTTGGTTTTGTACCTGATTTACACGTTAGTCAAGGGAGGATTCAAAGAATTCTTGGTTATGGCGATATCTATTTAAAATCTGATGGCCGTAATAATTTTATGATTAAAAACATTTCAAATCCCCACAAGGTTTACGATTTAATCGAACGTTCAATTAGAAATAATAGAAAATTAGATTAATCTGAGACTTTTTTAGATCTATTTTACATTATTGGAATCTTTTTAATCGTTAAGGATAGAAAACTATAAAAACATTGAATAACTTCTAATAAGGATTAGTTAATCTTTTTATCAGATTACTAAAAAGAGGTTTATAGAATGATACATGGTCCAGCACATCCAGCAGCACACCACAGTATAAGATATTATCTGGTTATTGGTACTTTAGTTATTGCTGGCATATTCTTATTATTACAAATTAATGATGGTGATGGAAGTCTAACTGGTTCTGTGGTTGGGATAGAGGGAGATTCTAGTGATATCTTTAGTGCTATCTCTGATGATATTAGATCAAATAAAGATGATTCAAAAGGGAATCTGGTTTCTTCTAAAGATACTAGTTTATTAGGTGATTTATCAGTTATATCATATGATTTTTCTTTATCTCTAGACAATATACCTAAAATAAATCAGGAAGAAATTGAAACTGAAGAGATTGTTGTCATTTTCACTGATTTGAGTACAAGAATTAAAGTTGATCAAGAAGAATTAACTATTAATGATTTAGAGAGTGTAACTTTAACAATAAATAAGTTTGAAGGTGGGATGATAATAGATGAAAATGGGCTTTCCATTAATGGTAATGGTAAAGAGCTGATAGTTAATGGTGTAACCCTTTCAACTAAAAACACTTTAAGAATAGCTTTTGATTTTTTAAACTTTGAATCAATAGAAATTAATGGTGTTTCAATGAAAAAGTTAAGTTTTGATAAAGGTGATGGAGATATTGTCCTTAAAGATAAGCTTGATTATGATTTAGACGATGAATCAGTTCTAATTAATGGTTTTGAAGGAGATGTTACATTCGATCGCGATAAAGGCACATCTTATTTAGGTGGAAAAGTTAATAGTTTTTCCATTGATGGTTTGTTAGAATTACAAGTAAATTAATTGTTTTTAGAAATTTTTGACGATATATAAAAATTAAAAAAAATAAAAGAAATTTATTATTTTTTATTACCTAAAATTCTAAACATAGTAGTTCCACAATCTGGGCATTTACCTTTCATTGCTCTTCTTTTAACTCCACCTTTCCCATTCATTTCTACTTCGTTAGCTTCAGACATTTCTCTTTTTGCTTTACATTTAACACAGTATGCTTCCATTTTATTTATACCTCTAATCTTTCCGATTATAATTTCATAAGCAAGTTTTATTAAAATTTTTAATTTCTTATATTAAGAAGAAATTTTTATAACTCACTTCTTATTGATTAATATCTTTTGAACTATTAAAAAGCTTTCTATTTTTTCCTATAACTATAACGTAATTAATCAGAAACATATATAAATAGTGATTTTATCTTCTTCTCCCAATTTAATCCTTAGAATTATTCCTATTAATCCCTACTTTAATTTGAAATTGTTCAGTTTTAAATTCAGTTTGCCCTTTGAAAACTATTTCTTTAACATTCAAAACTGCTTTTAAATCTTCAGAGATCATTCCAATATCAGTTTTAAAATCCTCCAAGTTACTAATTAATACTAATTCCTTTAATTCTTCTTTTAAAGACAGTTGATTTTCTGATTTGTATTTTCTAACTAGTGAAATTATTTCGATTCCTTTATCTCCAATTTTTTCTGCTTGTTCATCAACCAGGTTTTTATCATACTTTGGCCATAAGGAGAGGTGTATACTTTTGGTATTTTGATTATCTTTAAAGAATAGTTGGTAAATCTCTTCGGTGATAAATGGCATAATCGGTGCCATCATTTTAATTGTACTTAATAAGGCTATAAATAAAGTTTTTTGTGAACTTTTTCTTTTTTCTGACCCATCTTTTCTTTGATCAGGTTTATACAATCTATCTTTAACAATTTCCAAATAATTGTCACATAATATTTGCCAAAAAAACTTTTCAATCTCAGATTTTGATTTTGAATATTCATATTTTTCAAAATTTTCAGTACACTCCTTGATAGTTTTTTGTAATTTACTCACCAACCACCTATCAAAGATTTCGGTAATTTCAATTTTTTCATTGCTATCATAATCTTCAAGGTGGAGCATACTAAATTTTGAAGCATTCCATAATTTTGTTACTGTTTTTTGTCCTGTTAGCAAATCTTTCTCTTGAAATGGCAAATCATCCCCTAACTTGGATCCTGCTGCCCAAAATCTTAGGGCATCAGCTGAATATTTAGAAATCATTTCCATTGGTTCAACAATATTTCCTAAAGATTTACTCATTTTTCTCCCATTTTTATCTTGTGCATGTCCAGAGATCACGACATCTTTCCACGGGGCTCTGTTATGGTGGTGATAACTTTTAACAACTGTATAGAATAACCAAGTCCTAATTATGTCATGTGCTTGTGGACGTAATGAAAATTCATTATTTTTATAGCTAATCTTGTATTCTCCCTCATGTACCCAATTACTAGATATTTCTGGAGTTACTGAAGATGTTGCCCAAGTATCAAGCACATCTGTTTCACCATCAAAATCATTACTTCCGCATTCACATTTCTTTCTTGGGGAATTTACTAATGGATCAATTGGCAAATCTTTAATTTCAGGTATGTTGTGTATACCACATTTTTTACAAGTCCAAATTGGTACAGGGATCCCAAAATGTCTTTGCCTGGATATACACCAGTCCCAGTTAAGATTTTGTACCCAATGGTCGTACCTGGTTTTCATATGTTTTGGGTACCAATTAATTTCATTAGCTAGGTTTAGGAGCTCTTCTTTTTTATCTAGAACTTTAATATACCATTGTTTGGTTTTCATAAATTCTATTGGCGTTTTACATCGATCATGTACATTAACTGCATGTAGAATTTCTTTTTGATTAATTAAACATTTTTTTTCTTTAAGTTTATTAATGATCTCTTGTCTTGCATCTTTAATTTTCAGTCCTTTAAAATCCTTAGCAAGATCATTCATTTTACCATATTTTTCAATAACAACTTTTAGTGGAAGATTAAATTTATGCCATTTTTCAACGTCTTCTTTATCTCCAAAAGTACATACCATCATTAATCCAGTCCCTTTATCTTTATCAACAGATTCATCTGCTAAAATTGGCACCTCATAATCAAAAAGTGGGACTTTTGCAAACTTATTTGTTAGATGTTTATACCTTTTATCAGTAGGATTGTAAAACAAAGCTACACAAGCTGGCAATAATTCTGGCCTAGTTGTAGAGATGATTAATTTTTCAGAATTATGTTCAAAGACAATATCATTAAAATGTGATTTCATTTCTATGGATTCAAATTCTGCTTGAGCTATAGCAGTTTGACAAGACACACACCAATTATTAGGAGATTCTTGTTGATATATTTTTCTTTTTTTGAATAAATCAATGAATGATGCTTGAGATGTAATCTGACTATGTTCATTTATTGTTGAATATGACCCTTTAAAATCTGCTGACATCCCAATATCTTTCCAACTTTGGATAAATTTTGGTTTTTCTTCAGAAATGAATTCGTTACAAATTTTCACAAATTCTTCTCTACTAAACTTCCTAGATAATATTTTTTTCTTTTTTTCTACTAATTTTTCAGTTGGGAGGCCATTATCGTCAGTACCAAACGGAAAAAATACATTTTTTCCAATCATTCTTTGGTATCTTACCACAATGTCTTGTTGAGAATAACTGAATGCATGACCTATATGCATTTTTCCACTAACAGTTGGAGGAGGTGTATCTACACTAAATGTTTTTTTATTTTTATCATTTTTGAATTGATAAATCCCTTCTTTTTCCCAGAATTGTTGTAATTTCGGTTCAATTTCTTTTGGATCATATTTACCTGAAGACTGTTTTTCATGTTTTGACACACTCATAGTTGAAACTGATTGATCAATCATTTAAAAATTTAACTTAATCAAATTATAATAACTGACAGAAATGACACTAAATCTTTATAAATCCTTTTTATTAAAAAATAAAAAATGACTCAACAGATACAACCTATTTTTATTATGCCAGAGAATACTAAACGTAATACTGGCAAGTCTGCTCAATATAATAATATTAGTGCTGCAAAACAAGTTTCTGAAACGATTAGGACAACTTTAGGCCCTAAAGGGATGGATAAGATGATTGTTGGGGTTGATGGTGAGATGGTTGTAACTAATGATGGGGTCACTATTTTACGTGAGATGAATATTAACCACCCTGCAGCAAAAATGATGGTTAATATAGCAAAAAATCAAGAATTAATTGTTGGTGATGGAACCACTTCAGTAGTTATTATTGCCGGAGAATTATTGAAAAAAGCAGAGTCATTATTAGAGTTAGACATTCATCCTACAATTATAGCAAAAGGTTATCATTTAGCTAGTATTAAATCTAAGGAAATTTTAAATAAATTATCTATTGGAATTGAATTAGGAGGTGTTAATATCTTAAAGCAAATTGCACAAACTGCAATGACTGGTAAAGGTGCAGAAAGTAATAAAGATTATTTTTCTGATTTAATCATTGAGGCAATTGGTTTAGTATCTAATAGAGATGACATTAAAATTAAAACATTGATTGGCAATAATTCTAAAGAAAGTAAATTGATTAGAGGGGTTATACTTGAGAAAGAAAGAGTTCACCCTGGAATGCCAACTGAGATCCATAATGCAAAGATAGCTTTATTAAACTCATCACTAGAGATAAAAAATACGGAAATCGATGCTAAAATTCAGATCACAAATCCTGACCAATTAAACTCTTTTTTAGCTCAAGAAGAAAAGTCCTTGATGGAAATTGCTAATAAAGTTATATCGACTGGATGTAATGTTTTAATTTGCCAAAAAGGGATTGATGACCTAGCTCAACATTTTTTATCTAAAGCAGGTATATTGGCATTACGTAGAGTAAAGAAATCTGAAATTGAGTTTTTGTCAAAATCAACTGGAGCAGACATAATAAATGATTGGAAAGATCTTAAAGAGGAACATTTAGGTTTTGCTCAGTTAGTTACGGAAAGGAAGGTTGATAATTCTGAATATATTTTTGTTGAAGGTTGCCATAATCCTAAAGCTTTGACTTTATTAATTTATGGTACAACACCACATTTTATAGAGGAGATCAAGAGAGCATTAGAAGACGCAATTGGTGATCTATTTACGGCATTAAACTGTGGCAAAATTGTTGCAGGTGCTGGAGCTACAGAGATGTTATTATCAAAACAATTGTTACATTATTCAAATCAATTACATGGTAAAGAACAATTAGCAGTTAAAGCTTTTGCAGAAGCATTAAACTCAATCCCTAAAACTTTAGCTGAAAATTCTGGCTTAGACCCTATTGATGTTCTAGCTAAATTAAGGTCTTCTGATCTATCTTGGCCTGGCATAGATGTGTTTTCTGGTAAAGTTATCAATTCTTTTGATGAAGGAATAATTGAACCATTAACAATAAAGACTCAAGCGATTCATAGTGCTAGCGAAGTTGCAGAGATGATATTAAGGATAGATGATGTGATTATTAATAATTCTTCTAATGAAAATGAAGGACAGATCCCTAATTAATATCTTTTATTAGTTTAATTCAGGATACTGATTGAAATACAATAATCTTTATTAATCAAATCTGCATATAAACCTCCATAATATGGCAAGGGTAATATTTTTAGGAACTTCTGGAGACATGAGTACTACTTCTAAACAATTACGTTCTTCTGGGGGTATAATTTTACAAGTAGAGGATTTACAATTTCATTTTGATCCTGGTCCAGGTGCATTAGTACAAGCAAGTAAATGTGGAGTGAATTTAAGAAATAACACCGCGTTATTGGTAACACATAACCATATTAATCATTGTAATGATATCAATGCCGTAATTGATACAATGACTTATTCAGGGATGGAACGTAGAGGGGTTTTATTAGCTTCAAAATCCGTTGTCCATAATACTGATAATAGTCACCCTTATTTAACAAGGCATCATCAAAAATTAGTTGAGAAACTAATCGTGATGGGAAAAGATAGTAAGGTTGGGGTTGATCTTGTAGAAGTACATTCTTTACCTGTTGAACATAGTGACGAATATGCTATAGGATTCAAATTATTTTGTCCTAAATTTGTATTAAGTTATACTGGAGATACAACTTATAACGAACAACTTGTTGAACAATTGGCTGGCACAGATATTTTAATTTTTAATGTGCCCTATTCTGGAAAAAATGGCCGTGGTTTAAATCTTGATATTGATTCTGTAATTAAAATTTTATCAAAAGTTAGGCCGAAACTTGCAGTTTTAACTCATTTTGGAATTGATATGTTAAAAGCAGATCCTATTTTTCAAGCCAGAGAAGTTCAGCGAATAACTGGTATTCAAACAATTTCTGCTAAAGATGGCATGATCTTATCTCCAGGGGGTTATAATATTCAGAAATCTCCAGTTAAAGGTTATGATTAATGATATTATTTTTTTAAGCTAATCCAAGTATTTTGATCATTAATAACCCTAGGAAACATGCAATTGTAACTGGCGGCATAGCAGGATAAAACTTTTTATCATCACTATAGTAAAATAAGAGTGCTAATGCCATTGTTGTAAATAAAGGTATTATTAAACTTGCAATAAGTCCATATTCTTTTAAGATCACTGCTGCGAATAATAATGAGAATCCAATATCGCCTCCTCCAAGCATAGCAGTTTTAACTTTGATTCTTTTTTTACCTTTTTTCTTTTTTAATCTGTAAGGGATTAGTAAACCTGCAAAAAGTTGAGCATCTGATTGCGCATTAGCTAAAGTGATCATATGTTTTGATTTCCAAACAGCATACATGTCATATAGAGATATCAAAACAAGCAATATACTAATTGATTTTAAATTAAATATGGTTACAAATACTGCTGCCAAACCTGCATAAACAAATATCTCAGTGATATTGTGAATGATTGGGTTTGGTTTAAATATTTTCCAGATAGCCAATAAGATTGCTAATACCAATGCAACATATTTTCCTAAATAAGCGTTAAGCGAAACTAAGGTTGTCATAATCACTGCCATTAAGAACCACAATTTCCAGATTAAGAATGCCTTGAATTTTATAAGCAGTAACAGTATTATTGTACCTAAAATTATCACCACAATTATTGGTAAGAATGAGGTTTCTTCCGCTATGTCTGGCCTTTCAAAAAAAGGCAACTCTTCAAATATTGTTTCTCCAGCTTCTAATGAAGATGGTTCATCAATATAATTATTCACAACACTTAATCCAAAATATTGTGTGAAGATAAAAATTGTTAATAAAATAATTATTATTTTTTTTGAATGTTTCATTTTTTCTCTTTAAGTTTTCAATTCTTTTTAAAAAACTGTTTCAATTCTTTTTTAGATGGTTTGTGACCTAAATAAGTTTCTATGATTACTGCTGTTAATGATAATGCGATTGGTCCTATGATAACTCCAAAAGGTCCAAGAAAGCTTAAACCCCCCATGATCCCAACTAACACTATTGCTGGATGTATTTTTGCTTTTTCACTAATTATTTTTGGTCTAAGAATGTTATCAACACTACTTATAACTGCAAAACCATAAACTAATAACCCTATCCCCTTAAAGATTTGTATTTTATCCTCACTATACATACCTTGAAATAATAATATCGCAGCCGCAGGTAACCAAACAATACCTGTCCCAAGATAAGGTATTAATGCTAATAAGGCCATCATTATACCCCAAAAAATTGGGGATGAAATCCCTAAAACAAAAAACCCTAATGTACCTAATGCTCCTTGAATAATTGCTATAAGTATATATCCAAATAATATCCCATGAATTACTTCTTTTAATCTTGAAATTACTGTCAGGTAATTCTTTTTCTGCATACATAAGTAATAACTTACTCTTTCCATAATTTTTTCGCCATCTCTTACAAAATAAAACAATGTGAATAACAAAATGAATAGATTAATCAATAAAGTTGGTAGACTTAAAACTATATTTGAGGCTTTTTGAATGATGTAACTAGTTGAAATACTAACCACTTTTTCAATCTGAAAATTTATCTCTTCATTATTCAAAAATGTTTTTACTGATTGACAAAAATTAGTTTCACAATTTTCAATTGAGTTAATTATTGAGTCTTCTTTGAGGTTTACATATACCCCATAAGATTCTTCTGCTAATGTTTTCACCATATATGTAGATGGTAATATAATTACTAATAACACTAATAAACACATTAGAACAGCAGTTAAATTTTTTTTATTAGTTTTCTTTAGGATATAATGATTTATTGGAGTTAAAGTATAAGCCAGTAACGCTGACAGAACTAATATCATCACAAATGGTTTAATTATAAAATATGAAACAGTCAATAGAATTAAGAATATTGTAATTGGGAGGAAATGTTGTAAGTTTAATTTTGTGCCCATATGGTGGCTAATTATTTTATTTGATATAAACTTTTTGTTTGAGATTCGGGATCTAGTCTCTAGAAAACTTTATATATCTTAGATTCTTACTACAAGAAAGTTTACTATAATGTTTATCAATTACCTCTTCAA
>CAYMTF010000002.1:0-706 GCA_964393295.1 uncultured Methanosarcinales archaeon
GGGTCGGATTTGAACCGACGACCTGATGGTTAACAGCCATCCGCTCTAACCGCTAAGCCACCGGGGCAAGATAATAGATTGAGACTACCAGTTTATTTATAAAGATTTCTAAACCAAATTTTAATCTAATCCAGTACTCCCAAAACCTTTTTCTCCACGATCAGAATGATCTAAATCGGCAACTTCTAATATCTCTCTTTGTTCTACTGGTTGAATCAACATTTGAGCAACTTTTTTACCTTTCTCAACAATATATTCAGATTCAGACAAGTTATGGATTAGAATTTTAATTTCTCCTCTATATCCAGAATCTATTACTCCTGCCATAGTTTTTAGTCCATGTTTACTAGCTAAGCCACTCTTGTCCCAGATTAATCCAACATAACCTTCTGGTATTGCTATTGAGATCCCTGTACTAATTAATTTCCTTTCATTTGATGAAAGAACTGCATTCTCATTAGAATAAAAATCCACCAGGGCAAGAATAACAGGGTATTTTTGCATCATCACACAATTTTTTTATTTTGATTACCATTGTTTATAATTTCCTACAAAACATCATGAAACCAGTATGACCTATCATTCTTGTTTCAGGTCTCATAATATTCTCTTCAATTTTCCATTGTCTTTCCATGAGCTCAATAGTTTCTATGTATGTAATATTACTTTTTTTCACAGTGTCATAAAATTTTTTCATTTGTATCTT
>CAYMTF010000002.1:716-10689 GCA_964393295.1 uncultured Methanosarcinales archaeon
AGAATTTCCTTATCATAATACACTAATGGTGTGTGATATGTCTTCAGATATTTTCTGTAAACCATTTGATATTAATAAATTTGGTAAATAAACTACTAAGAAACCGCCCCTCTTTAATGAGTTCTCTGCCTTTTCAACAACTTTCCAAGGGTGTGGCAAATCTAATGTGATCAAATCAACATCTTTTTCTTCTAATTTCTGTGCAACATCACCTTCTTTAATTATGAGGTTTTCTGCATTAAACAATATTTTATTTTTTTCAACTACCTCTAAATGTTGTTTGTTGATATCATAACAGGTTACTTGTTTACATATATTTGCTAATGACAAAGATAACGATCCTGATCCGGCACCAGCATCAACTACAGTAGAATTTTTGTTAACTCCAGTTTTTGCTATGATTAATCCAACATCTTTATGTGTAACGATTTGTGGTGCCCTGTTTAATTTTTCGAACAAGTCTGGAAATAAAGGATTTAATAAGAATAATTTATTACCTCTGTCTGTTTCAATAATCTCTTTATTAGAATTTAAGTCTTTTGAGGAAATCAAACCTTCTGGCGATACAAATTCTTCACCTAAATTCGTAATATAAAATTTCGCTTTAGTTTTTAATGAGATGAGCACTTTTTTAACCGATTGATCATTATCCATGTTAACTAAATTACTATGTCTATTTTAAAATCTTTCTAGAACATTTTAGAATAATTGAGAAAGAAAAATAAAAAGGTTATCTCTTTTTTGACCTGACAAATAATACTGCTAGTAATGATATTACTGACATTATAATTAATACAATAAACACTATTGTTAATGCGATCTCAAAATCTTCTTTACTATAGCTCTTTTCAATTGTGTTAATGAATGAATATCCTTCATTACTATCATTAACGGAAGAATCAATTGTTACAACCTCTTCTTCTTCTTCTTCTTCTTCTTCTTCTATGGCAGTTAATTCTTCAGTGGATTCTATTGCTACTTCTTCTGTTTCACAAACAACAGTCAAAGTACCATAACCTTGGTCACTAATATCATTATAATCATAATACAATTTTGTTAAGATATCATACTCTCCTGCTTCAAGAGTTGTTGGAACTTCAAATTCAAATTGAGATACATGTGTATTCTCATCTTCTTCGTACCCATAACCTAAAGAGAATTCATCTTCTTCATCTATGTCAATGTTTAAATCCTCAACAATAATTTTTGAATTAGGTTGATCTTCAGATCCAAAATTAGTTGATGTAACAAACAAGTATACTGGGTCTCCGCATTTAACTTCTTCTGAACTAAATTCTATCTTTTCTATCCTAACATCATTTTCATCACGATCAACTTCAAGTTGCGCAATCCATGTTGTTTCTAATTTAACATCATTTTCATCTTCTGCTTCAAATTTGATCTCAATCTCATATTCTTTATTGGCCCTTGCATATAACGGGACGTCAAAGGATACGGAATATTTTTCATCTCCACCTTCAGTTTCTTCATTAGAATCAAGTTCAAAAGATATTTTTTCATCAATATCTTCACCAAAATAACTATTATCCAAAGTTACCTCTATATCAACATCAAAAGTACCATCTTTGAAGTCTTCATCAAATTTATTATTTAATTCAAAAAATAATTCGACCTCATCACCTGGTTCAACAGTAAAATCTGTTTCTTCATCATTGCTATCATCTTCATCAAAATTAGATGATTTTTTTGATCCAATAGTAAATTCAACTTCTTTAATGTCTAACATTGGTTTAATATCTGAATCAAATTTGAAAGTTTCATCATCACTAGTATTAGAAGTTAATTCGATTTCAAATACATCATTAATGTCACCATATTCTTCAGTTTCTGAAATGTCTGCAATGATTGTGAGTTCAATTTCCTTCTCATCATTCTCTGAAAGGATAAAGTTTTGATCATCACTATCACTAAAATCGACTGTTAATGCAGAATTAACATTTTCTATGGAGATAGTGATATTTTCATTATCTTCTCCAGAATTTTTAATTGTAAATTTGTGTGTGATTGAAACTTTTTCTTCATCATCTTCTAATTCACTGTAATCAATTTCAAAATTTAATTCTGATTCATCTTCAACTTCTAAATCTGCTGCTAATGAAAAGCTGATCATTAATATAAAAACAACGAATAAAGTTATTATTTTTTTCATGAAATGGTTATAATTTGAATTCATTTAGATCCACCTTAATTATTCTCGAGTAGTTACTTTTGGTTTTTGTATTTAAAGTTTTAGTTAATTAATGATATATACTACCTAATATCGCTAAAATGAAAATGGAAATATTTATATATTACAAAAATTACATTTTTAATATGATTTTTAATAAAAAAGGACAATTAGGTATTATTGAGTTCAAATTTTTCATGTTTGGACTAATCGCTGGTCTTATAGTTGGATTAGTGTTAGTTGCTTTAATGAATAATGGGACTATTGGTTTTCAATTACCTATGGTAACTTGTTCTTCAGCGTAAGAAATAAATATTTCTTTTTTAATTTTGTTTTTCCTAATAATTAATCTGTTCTTTATTTTATTATAGAATCCCAGTTTCATTATCCCCTAGAATAGAAAATAATATTAAGTAATTTTATTTCATTAGGATGAAAGAGGTTATTTTTAAATGGATATTGATAGAATTAAAAAAATAAATAAATTAGCTATTGATTTAGTTCAACAGGGTTTAGCTGTTGATAAGGATGATGCCATTTCTCAAGCAGAGAAGATATTTAAAGTAAATAATGTTTATTCAGGTGAAGTTGATAATGAAGTTTTAGGAGATAATCCTCAAGATAGTGATGACCAAGTTGTCATAAATACAGAGATTGATGATAATTCTGAACAATCTTCAAACACTATTTCTCCAGATGAATTAAAAGCTATCTTAGAAAAAAACACCTCATTTATTGTTAATAAAATTCAAGATTTTAGTAATTCATTATCTTCTCTTGAGAATAAATTTAATTTAATCAATAAGGAATTACAGGATCTTAAGAATAACCAAATAAATGACCAAAAAGTAGTTGTTCCTAATACATCAGAATCAGTTCCAGAGAACAAAGAAGATTCATCATCAGATGGTTCTTCTGACCACCCTCGTTCTGGAGATTATAATGATGAAGATGTTTCTATCGAGAAATTTTTTTATGCTGGAACAAAATAATTTTTTTATTTTTTAAGGTTTTTCAATAATTTTTTCAAGAATTCCTCATAACTCTTTTCATTTTTAATAAAATCCAGATTATCCTTATCCAAACCAATTTCACCAAAAAATGGAGAATTACTAATCAAAATTTGTTTATTTTCTTTCTGAATGGC
The DNA here is from genome assembly GCA_964393295.1 of uncultured Methanosarcinales archaeon. Taxonomy (GTDB): domain Archaea; phylum Nanobdellota; class Nanobdellia; order Woesearchaeales; family GW2011-AR9; genus CAYFJV01. The sequence continues at coordinate 4,052 of CAYMTF010000002.1, forward strand.
TTCTAATTCCTTTTTTACCAAGACCATAACTATCTCTAATTCTTTTTTTGTTAGTTTCATAAAATCATGGTAATACTTTATACTTTTTAATTTTTCCCTCCGTAGCATTAATAAGGTATAAAATTTTATCATTAACAAAGAGGTGTTAATATGATTGTTACTACTTGTGGAAATTCTCAACCAATTGCAAAGAAAGTTGCTAAAGCTTTGAAAGCAAAATTTAGCCCATTAAAAATATCTTCTTTCCCAGATGGAGACATTTATTTAAAATACAATACAGATGTAAAAGGGAAGAAAGTTATTATCGTACATTCTTCTCAACCAAATTCTGATCAATCTTTATTTAGAGTAATATTTGCAGCGGAAGCAGCTAAACAATTGGGCGCAAAAAGAGTAATTCTCGTATCACCATACTTAGCATATATGAGGCAGGATAAGATGTTTAATCCTGGAGAATGTATCTCAAGTAGAGTAATGGCAAAACTTCTTAATAACAGTATTGATAAGATTATAACAATAGATCCTCACCTACATAGGTATAGAAATATGAAAGAAATTTTCAGTATATCTGCAAAAAAGCTTACTGCAAATAGTGTTATGGGTGCTTATGTAAAAAAGAAAATTAAAAATCCAGTTATTATAGGCCCAGATTGGGAATCATACCAATGGGCAGAAGTTGTTGCTAAACAAGTTGGCTGTGATGTTACAGTGTTTAGAAAGACAAGGTTTAGTTCTCGGCATGTTAAAGTTGAAATGATTAAAGATATTCCAATAAAAGGAAAAAATGTGGTGATTGTTGATGATATAATCTCTACTGGCCATACAATTATTGAAGCTGCTAAAAAAGCAAAGAAACTTGGTGCAAAAACTGTGACAGCTATTGGAGTTCATGGTTTGTTTGTTGAAGGGGCAGTTAAAAAATTAAAGAAAGGTGGGGTTGATTATGTTGTTTCAACCAATTGTATTAAACATGAAACTAATGCTATTGATGTTAGTCCAGTAATCATTGAAGAACTTAAAAAACGTGTTTGATTTTTTCAATTAAAATCCCTTATATTCATCATCTGGATCAGTTTTAATATTGATTAAAGCAATATAAGATTCTAAATCTTCCTTGTTATTAGTGAATTGGTGTCTTGAAGTAAATTCACCATGTTGATAAGATGTAAGCCTACTAATGTTTGGGTACGATACTATACCAGTTATGGAAGTTCCTTTTGTACCAATACTCATGTTTAGTTTTTGATGTATTAAAACTTCTCCAATTTTCCTTCCATAACAGTTTATTTTCCCATGCCCATCAAATACTAATACTGATTCAACTTTTCCACTAGTGGTATATCTCATAAGTTGGTCATTAAGGTAATCAAAAACCTCTGGTCTTTCAACAGACTCATGTTTTTTATTAATATGGTCAATCTTTTTTTGTAATAAAGAAATTAAACTCATTTTAGAAATTAAAAAAATTTTATCAGAAGAAAAGAATTAATCTTTTTTATTCCAATTATAAGATCTTGTAGTTGCAGTTTTACCATATCCACAAGATGAACACCTTTTTTTTCTTACGTGAAAAGAATGTCCACTACATCTTCTACAAATTATGTGGGTTTTTTTCCCACTTTTTCTCCCCATACTTGCTGTTCCAGTTCCCATAGAAAATTCCTCTTATATTTATCTTGATAAAAATTAGTTTCCAGGGGAGATTATTGTGATGGTATCTCCTCTAATAAAAACTGTACCTAATTTTCTTTTTAATTCTCCGTCTTTAGATTCTGATGCTTCCTCTAAAACTACGTTGATGTGAATATCAAAAGCTTTTAATTTACCTGTGTATGTTAAGCCATTTTTTAAGTTTACAAAAACATTTTTTCCTCTGTTAGCGTTTAAAGCATCTAAAGGTCTTGATTGTACGTTATCCATTTTAATTTTATCTCCCTAATTAATAATAACTAATTAGTATGAAGAATTTTAAGCGATTTATATATAAATCTTGCGGTGTGATAATGGGATATTGCTTTTCATTTCAGATGGGGGGGGTAAGATTTCATATTTTTATTAAAAAGGATTATAAATATATCAATAAATTAATCATATGATGGTAAATTTTGGTAAATTAAGAATAAGTATTCAGGAATACGATTGTAAGCGTGAAGATCTGATTAAAAAAAGTAGAGATGTCTTAAAATTAAGTAAGCAATTAATTTATGCTGTTCATAGGGATGAGATGGACCAAGCTAGTGATCTATTAGAAGAGATCAAATCAGAGGTCATTAATTTAGATAAAATTGCTGTATATGATCCTAAATTGGTTTATGAGGGTAGTTATAAAGTTGCAATTCAAGAATATGTTGAAGCAGTTTTATATTATAATTTCATGAAAAGTGGTGATTTAATAGATTTGGATGTAATTCCAACGCATTATATCTTAGGTTTAGCGGATTTACCAGGAGAATTAGTTAGAAAAGCTGTTTATTTAGCTGGAAAAGAGAAATATTCTGAAGTTGTCAAGATTAAAAACATGGTTGATGATATTTATGGTAAATTACTTGAATTTGATTTTAGAAATAATGAAATCAGAAAGAAAGTTGATGGGATTAAGTATGATTTGAGAAAATTAGAAGATCTGGTGCTTGATTTAAAGCTAAAAGGGAAGATTTGAAGCTTTAACTACTTCAGAGAGACAATACACGTAAAGTTTATAAAACAAGTTAGTTTATTTCTTAAATATGGTGTCAATTATAGATTATAATAATCAATTTTTTTATCCTGAAAAAAAGATGATTGAAAATGGTTTAGAAGAAGTGATTAGGTTCCCTGATGGTGAATATAAATCTGAAGGCATACCTAATAGTACTATCTGGAAATTTAATAAAAGGGACCATAATTATCAAAATAATATCCATAAAGGTGATCTTGGTTGTGGAATGACTGCATTTTTAACTAGTTCATTTGACCATAAAGAAGCAGCAGATATTCTTTATAATTATTTGAGTGATACAGGAATATTAGGTAGGGGGAATCATTTTGTAGACCTTTGTTCTTCAATAAGACATTTTGATGATGATAAAGAGGATAATGAACCAGATTACAACATTTTGTTTCTTCATACGCATGGAAAAGATCATAGTGTCCCTTTAAATTTTGAACAAGCACTTAAACGTCAAGAAGAAGTAAAAAAATTTAGAGTTTCTTTAGGTTATGACTTAATCCGTAATATCTTAAAAATTGATGGAGACATTTTGGGAGATTATATGCATAACACTGTTGAAGAAGATAATAACCATTTCATATACAGAAAGGGATTGGTAAAAGTTAAACCTGGAGAAGTTTATTTATTACCATCTAATTCAGCCTCAAAGATTTTATTATATACCATACACCCTCAAAGGTTGCCTCCAGAATCATCTATGCCACATGCTACAGGTAGGGTTGGCCCAAGAGGGGAGACTAAAGTATCTTTGGAAAAAGCAGCAGAATTAAGAGATTTAGTTTATATACCAGAAGGTATTAAAAATTCTTCTCTTAGAACAGAACATCCTGATTGTTTTAATAATTATGATAACATTTTCAAAAAATTAAGGGAAGAAAATAATTTTTTTATCCCTTACGGAGAATGTGATATATTAAGTTATATTGGTAAAATTTAAGCTGCTAAAATAAAATGAATCTTTTTCTTTTTCCCGTAAACATTTAGTTCCCCATTAACATGTAATGGGTGTCCATATCCCTCAATTTCTATGCCCGGATCAACGCTGAATCGAGGATATTTTCTCCACCATCGTTTTCTAAATATGATCCCAAATCTCTTATTACTAACAGATTTTATGAATCTTGAATAATAACATAATTCTTCAATTTCTTTTTTAGTTATTTCATATACAAGAATCTCTGATTTAACGCCCTTACATTTTGATTCAACTTTTTTTAATCCTTTATCAATTCTTTCAATTTTTTTAAATATTTTTTCTTTTTTCAAAATATTTATAATCTGTTGTTCTTCTTTAATTTCTTCTGACAAATTCAAACTTTCTTTTTTTATTATTGTATGATAATTTTTCCATTGTTCTTCTATATTTTTCAAAGCTTGTTCGAGTTCTGTGTAATTATTTTTTTTTTTATAATGTTCAATTTTCCCAATAATATTTTCAGTACTTATCCAAGTATCCTCAATACATTTTTTAATTATGTTTAAGTGTTTTAATTGGTCAGAAGATATAGTTGGTCTTATTTTATCCTCGAAGGATTTAACTTTTTTATCGAATTCCCCTAATTTATCTCTCAATCCCTTATAGAAAAAATCACATTTTTTAACACTCATGCCTCCAATAATACCTTTTTGAATCCTACTTAAACTTATATTCTCATGAGTACTCTTAATTTCTTTAATATTATCAGTTATTTCTTTATTCATTTCTTTAATATAAACAACTAAATCATTAGATTCATCAAGTTGGCTTCCTAAACCATCTTTAAAGAATTTTTCATCAAAAAAGCTTTTCATGTTATATTTACTATCAAATCCCCATCCCTTTAGGCATTTTCCCTTTAAATTTAGACATCATTTTTTTCATGTCAGTTTCTCCTTTAAACATTTTAATCATCTTTTTACTTTGACGATATTGTTTAATTAATGCTCTAACTTCTTTAATTTCTAAACCTGATCCAACTGATATCCGATCAATTCTATTTGCATTTAAAATCTCAGGATTTTCTAATTCCTCTTTAGTCATTGAATCCATTGCATAACGCCAAAATTTTAGTTTTTCTTCTTGAACATCTAATGCTTCTTTTGGTAATTTCATTTTATTCATACCAGGGATCATTTCCATGATTTTACCAAATGAGCCCATCTTTTTAAGTGAGGACATTTGATCATAAAGGTCTAGAAGATTAAATTCACCTTTCATGAATTTTTCAGTCATATCTTTTGCATTGTCTTCTGAAAAAGCTTCTTTAGCTTTTTCTAATAATGTTTCAATATCACCCATACCGATAAGTTTCCCTACAAAACGTTGAGGATGAAACTTTTCAAGATCGTCAATTTTTTCTCCAACTCCAATGAACTTGATTTGTGCCCCAGTAACTGCACAAGCTGATAAAGCCCCACCACCTTTAGCTGTTCCTTCTAATTTTGTTATAACTACACCTGTAACTCCACAAGAATCATGGAACATTTTAGCTTGTTTCTGAGCGGCTTGACCTATATCAGCAGAGATAACTAATAAAGTTTCATTAGCTTGTACTGCATTATTCATTGCATCTAATTCTGCAACTAGTTCATCTGATAATGCGTCTCTCCCAGCTGTATCAACAATAACTAGGTCATAATCTTTTAATTTCTCCTCAAATTCTAAATAGATTGCAACTGGGTCTTTTTCATCTTTATTACCAAAAAAATCAACATTTATCTCACTAGAAAGTTGTTTTAATTGTTCATATGCTGCAGGTCTCCAAGTGTCAGTTTGAATAACTGCAACCTTATAACCTCTCTTTTTGTAATATTTGGCTATCTTTCCCGTTGTAGTAGTTTTCCCACTACCAAATAATCCAACCATCATCACCTTGGTTGGTTTTTTATCAATTGTTATTTCAGAAGTCTCTTTTCCTAAGAAGTTTGTTAGCTCTTCATAAACAACATTAACCAATTGTTCTCTTTTTGTTAATCCTGGTGGTGGAGTTTGTTTAGCTTTTTCTTTGATACTTTTACTTAATTCAAAAACTAATTTAACATTTGTATCAGATTGTAATAGAGCTCTTTGTAGATCTTTAACTAATTCATTGATTAATTTTTCATCTACAAAAACTGATTTTGTGATCTTGTTTAAAGTTTCCCTTAATGATGACCCTAACTTATCTAAAACCATTATTAAATTAAAATATTTGTTGATTATATAAATCTTATGAGATTGTTTAATAATAAAATATTTTGAAAAAGTTTAAAACAACTATTTTAGTTTGAAGATTATATGAGAAAACTTCCAAAATTTAGAGGTAAGGCTTTTTTGGCACCAATGGCAGGATTAACTGATCCAGCATTAAGGTTAATCTGTAAAGAATTAGGAGCAGGTTTGGTTGTTACTGAGTTTGTTAATATTCATGCAATTGTGGCAAAAGATCGTATTTTAAGAGAACAACAACAAGATATACAATCTTTTATTCAATATTCTGATGAGGAGAGACCTTTATCTTGCCAAATATTTGGGTCAGATCTTGAAATTCTTGAGAAGGCAGTAAAAATAGTTTCTCCACATTTTGATATAATTGATTACAACATGGGTTGTCCGGCCCCACATATAACTCAACAGATGGCTTGTTCAGCTTTATTACGTGAACCAGAATTGACTCGTAAAATCTTTAAAACTATAATGAAAGTAACAGATAAACCAGTTACTGTAAAGATTAGGTCTGGAGTTACTAAGGCTGACAAATGGAAAGTAATAGCAAAGATAGCCGAGGAGGAGGGATTGTCAATGATCACTTTGCACCCTAGAACTGTTAAACAAGGTTACTCTGGAAAATCTGATTGGAAATTAATCAAAGAATTAAAAGAATTAGTCTCAATACCTGTTGTTGGTAATGGTGATATTGAGACTCCAATGGATGCAAAAAGGATGTTAAAAGAAACAGGTTGCGATTAT
>CAYMTF010000002.1:10705-13532 GCA_964393295.1 uncultured Methanosarcinales archaeon
AAACCAATATTTTAAGTTTGGTAAATATAAAGAGATAACACCATTAAAAAGGGTTGATTTTTGTCTAAAATATTTTGAATATTCAAAGAGATTTAAAAATATTAAATTTTCAAGTATGAGAATGCAAGCAATGAATTTTACTAAAGGTTTGAATGGTAGTAAAGAATTACGTGGTAAAATTATTAATACAACTGATAAATCTGATCTTGAAAGATTAATTAAAGAATTTCGTTCTGAATTAAAAAGAAGATCTAAATAAAAATTGAGCCTGCAGGGATTTGAACCCCGGTCAATCGGTCCGAAGCCGACCGCACTATCCAGACTATGCTACAGGCCCTTAGTGTTAAAAAACAAGGGCTTAGTTTAAAATTGTTTCTATCAATTTATTTAAACATACAACTCTGTTAATAATTTTACAGCTACTCTTGCATCTGAAGGAGAGATTAATAATTCCGCAGTATCAAAATTATGCATTTTCTTAAACCTTTGAATAAAGAAAATTAATTCCCTAGTTGTCATCCCTCCAGCCCAACTAGTTCTAATGGTGGGATATTCTAATACTGCACTATCAATAAAAACGTACAGTTCTGAGAACTTTTTTGCTCTTGACATTATTGATTCAGAAATCTCAAAACAACCTTCATGCGACATCTCTTTCATTGAGAAAAATGAGACTCCATTTTCTTTAATGAAATTTTGTTCACCTTCCTTTAAAATATGACAACCTAAAAATATTATATTATCTAATTTAATTGTTTGGTCCATTAACAGTTTATTAACAATGTCAAATCTTTGAAGATGTGTTTTACTTGAGATGAAAATTACTCCTGGTTTTTTTTTACCTATTGTAAAACCTTTGATATTACCATAAACTTGTGTTGGATGAGAGGTTAAATTAATTTGTTTTTCATAATTTTCATCATCTTTTTTTCTGATGAAAATTGTTTCTTTAGAACTAGGTTTAAAATCTAACTTATTACCGCCTTCATTAATCTCTTGTTTTTTAAGATGTTTAATGATGGGTATAAAACGATCTGAATCAAATATCAACCTCATAAATAAATAGAGATATTTATTCCTTTATTACTTTTTGGGTAAATATCATTCAAGAGGTGGCTGATTATGCTGCAGTAGTAACAATTTAAAAAGTAACAAATATAAATAATAACAATTTAATTGTTTATTAATATGAAGAAGAGAAGAAGTTTTTTGAAATTTTATTTGATAATTACTATTTTAATCGCTTCTTTAATTTTTATTGATTCAATGTTTAACATATTAAATATTCAAAAAGATAACTTTTCTTCATTAATCTTTTTATTTTCTTATCTCTTTTTCTTTTTCAATATTTTGTCTTTATTTATTTTTATTCTTAAAAACTTAGAAAGAATAACTTATTTTTTACCAATTTATCAAATGATTATTTTTATCTTTTTTTCAATATCTGGAGGATATTTGATTATAAAAGGTTTATTATCTCCTAATGTTGTTTATACCTTGGCACTCATGTCTTTAATTACCTCTGCATTTGAGATTGTATTTAGCATTTATTTAATAAAAAGGTTTTCTTTATACAAGCATACAGAATGATAATTTTAACTGTTTAATTGTTTAAAAAATTCTTTCAAAAAAGAACCTTTGTCCATTCCAATTGAATAACTAATGTTGTCTAGCTTTTTATCTGCAATAAATTTCAAGAACTTTTCTTTCATCTGTTTATCCCAAGAATTAAAATATTTAGTGGTTTCACAGAGATAATTAGTATCGCAATGTCCAATCCTTAAGTCTTTTTTATTATTCAAGGAAGGATGTAATGGACAATGTATACACCCATTTTTTCCAGTTTCGTATTTACCTGGGGTTGTGTTAACTAAGTTTCTGCAAACACCTTCTCTTAGGTTGTATACGTATTCTCTGTCTCTAAATTCAATGAATTCTTTTTCAGAATTTGGTTTAAGTTCTAGAAGTTCTTCAGTGTTTAATTGTATGGCTTTTTTAATAGATTCTTTTGAGGTAAAATCATGGCCACAACAACCCATACAACCACCATTAATCTGACATAATTCACTTGTTATTGCCATTTTGATAATTTTTATTCATAACAAATCACATCTCTTGTGGCGATTCAATCCCCATCATCCCTAACCCATTAGAGATAATTTGTCTAGTACAATCAACTAATAATAATCTAGCTTTTGTCTTATTGACATCATCAGATAACACTGGACATGAATGATAAAACTCATTAAATTTTTGTCCTACACTGATTAAATAGTTTGCTAAATGGTGTGGTTTAAATGTTTTTGCAACATTTCTTAATATCTCTGGATAATTGTTTAATTCTTTAATTAATTCTAATTCTTTTTCAGTTTCAAACGATTCAAAATTAATATGGTTTATAACTCTGATTCCTCTCTCAGAATTAGCTTTTTTAATAATACTGCAAGCCCTTGCATGAGTATATTGTAAGTAAGGTGCTGTTTCTCCATCAAATGCTAGAATCCTATCCCATTTGAAATCTATATTTCTTATTCTGTCATTACTAAGGTCAAAGAATATAATTGCTCCAATTCCAACTTGTTTTGCAACTTTTTCTTTATCCTTTAAATTTGGATTTTTTTCTTTGATAATCTGTTCTACTAAATCAATTGATTTTTTTAATACATCATCTAAAAAAATAACTTTTCCTTTCCTTGTAGACATTTTACCATCTGGAAATTTGAATAATCCAAAATTTATATGGACAAACTTATTTTTATCATAACCCATTAGTTCTAATGTTTTAAACAATTGTTCAAAATGAAGATTTTGTTCTGATCCAACTACG
>CAYMTF010000003.1:0-515 GCA_964393295.1 uncultured Methanosarcinales archaeon
CCATTTGTTCGTGTTAGGTCGTGGGCTAACGAAAAAGATTCAAAATTATTGGGGATTGTCGCATATAAAGCTGGGATGGTGCACGTATAAGGTATGGATGCAGGACCAAATTCATTAACTAAGGGTGAAAAATTATCTGTTCCAGTCACTGTTTTAGAGTGTCCACAGATGACTATATGTGGGGTTTCATTGTATAAAAGAACAAATCACGGTTTGAATAAAGTTGGACAAATTTTTTCAAAAGATATTCCCAAAGAGGCTAAAAAATCTTTGTCTAAATTGATATCCTTACCTAACAAAACTTCTGATTTAAAAAAATTAACTGAAACTGATTTTGATTTTTTGAGGATTTTAGTAGCTTCAAACCCAACTTCAACCTCAGTTGGATCTAAGAGGTCTAAATTAGTTGAAATTGGTATAGGTGGTTCAAAATCTGATCAAATTAATTATATTACTGAAAACATTGGTAAAAATGTAGCAGTAAATGATGTTTTTGTGGAAGGGGGATTAGTTGA
>CAYMTF010000003.1:525-13406 GCA_964393295.1 uncultured Methanosarcinales archaeon
CATGCGAATACAAAACGGAAAGGATTTCAAGGAGTAACTAAAAGGTATGGTGTTCCTTTGAAGAGTCATAAATCTGAGAAAGGACAAAGGGGTATCGGTAATTTGGGTGGTTGGACTCCTAAAAGAGTAGATTATCGTGTAGCGCAACCAGGTAAAATGGGTTACCACTTAAGAACTGAATATAATAAACAGATTTTAAAACAAGGTTTAGATGGTTCAGAAGTAGTTCCAAAATCTGGTTTTCACCAATATGGGTTAGTTAAAAATAATTACGTACTAATCAAGGGTTCTGTTGCCGGCCCAAGAAAAGGAGCGGTGTTAGTTACAGCTGCAATTAGGCCAACTAAGAAAATGGCTTCATTTTCTTTGAATTCAGTATCAGTAGTTAATTAGAATTAAAAATGGAATTGAAAATAATCAGTCAAAAAACCAAACAAAATGGTTCAAAAGTAGTCCCTTCACAATTTAATGAAGCTTATCATCCTAGTTTAATTAAAAGAGCGGTTCATTCCTTACAAAGTAAGGCTCGTCAATCTTATGGTACTGATCCTAAGGCAGGGATGAGACATTCTTCTGAATTAAGTAAACGAAGGAGAAAATATCGTGGATGTTATGGTTTTGGGATAAGTAGGGTTAATAGAAAGATTTTGTCTCGTCGTGGTACTCGTTTTTTTTGGGTTGGTGCAACTTCACCTCAAACTGTTGGGGGTAGGAGATCTCACCCACCAAAATCAGATAAGATTTGGGCTAAAAAAATTAATCGTAAAGAAAATAGGAAAGCTATTCGTTCAGCTATGAGTGCAACTTTAGATAGGGATTTAGTTTCTATGAGGGGTCACAACATACCTGAAATCTATCCTTTCATTTTATCTTCAGATTTTGAAAAAATATCTAGAACTAGTGATCTAAAAACTTCTTTAATCGGATTAGGTTTTAAAGAGGAGTTGACAAGGTCAGAATTTAAAAAAGTGAGGGCTGGTGTTGGTAAGAGTAGGGGTAGGAAATACAATAGGAAGAAAAGTTTGCTTATTGTAGTTGCAGGGGATTGCCCGTTAATCAATTCCGCAAGAAATTTACCAGGTATCGAAGTTGTAGTTGTTAATGGATTAAATTGTAATGTTTTAGCTCCTGGAGCATCTGCGGGGAGAGTAACTTTGTGGTCTGAAAATGCGATTAAAAAGTTAGAGGAGGAAAAACTATTTCAATAATTTGGTATTGATTTAGATGATAAAATGGCAAAAGAAAATCAGAAAGATAAAGTAAGTTTATTGGAAGAGCCTTTTGATCCTTATAAAATATTGAAATCACCTCTTGCTACAGAAAAATGCATTAGGGCAGTAGAGTTTGAGAATGTGTTAACATTTTCAATTCATACCAGAGCGACTAAGAAAGATGTTAAAAAGGCAGTTGAGGATTTATTTAAAGTTGCAGTTGATCGTGTAAACCTTCAAAACTCTTTCACTGGGAATAAAAAAGCACATGTTAAATTGAAACCAAGTAGTTTGGCTTCAGACGTTAGTGCTGATTTAGGGTTTATTTAGATATATGAAAAATAATTAAAATTAATTAGGGTCAAATTAAAAATGGGAAAACGTATAATCCAACAAAGAAGAGGAAGAGGGTACAGGTATCAAAGTCCTTCACATAGGTTTAAAGGGGCTGCTAAACATGCATCTGAATCAGGAGAAGGTGTTGTTGCAGATATTATCAATTGCCCTGGGCACTCTGCCCCGTTAATGGTTGTAGATTATTTAGCAGATGGATTTAGATTAAGTATTGCTCCTACCGGAATTAAAGTGGGAGACAATTTAGAAGTGGGTGGTAATAATTTAAAAGAGGGGAACATTTTAGAATTAGCTAATGTCCCTGAAGGAACATTAATTTATAATATCGAAGCTCGTCCGGGGGATGGCGGAAAATTTGTGAGGAGTTCTGGTATGTTTGCAAAAGTACTTTCAAAAACTCCTTTAGGAATCAAAGTCAAATTACCTTCAAAAAAAGAGAAATTATTTTTACCTTCTTGTCGTGCAGCGATCGGAGTTATCAGTGGTTCTGGCAGAGTCGATAAACCGTTTTTGAAAGCCGGTGCTAAATTTCATAAGATGCGTGCGAGAGGTAAGTTGTATCCAAAAGTATGTGGTGTGTCTATGAATTCTGTAGATCATCCGTTTGGAGGGAGTTGTTCACATAGTAAAGGGAGACCTACTCAGTCTCCGAGGAATGCTCCACCTGGAAGGAAAGTAGGAAAGATAGCTCCAAGAAGGACTGGGAAGAAAAGATAAGATAAAGTTTAAGGTTTATAATAAATATGGCAAAGGAATTAAAATGGAGAGGACTTAATGCAGAAGAAGTTAAGGCTTTAAGTATGGACAAATTTTTAGAGATGGTCCCCTCAAGGCAAAGAAGATCTTTGGCAAGGGGATACACTACAGATCAAAAAGCTTTATTGAAAAAAATAAATGCTGGTGAATCAAATCTTAAAACTCATAGTAGGAATATGATTGTATTGCCTTTAATGGTGGGGTTAACAATAGGGGTTTATACTGGGAAAGAATTTGTGAAAATTTTAGTGACTTTAGATATGTTAGGTCATAGATTAGGTGAATTTGCTCATACTAGGAAACCAGTTTCCCATAGTTCTGCAGGAGTTGGTTCGACAAGATCGAGCAAGGCTGTAACTGCAAGATAAGATAAATTATTAGAAGATGATAAAGAAAGATAATAGTGGGGTTGGACATTTAGCTAAAGCTAGTTCACACTCTTTACCAATTTCAACAAAACATTCAATCGAAATTAGTAGGAATTTACGATATAAATCTACCTCAGAGGCTAAAAAGATTTTAGAACAAACAATCTCTTTGAAAAAAGCGATTCCATTTAGGAGGTTTAACAAAGATGTTGGACATAAGAAAGGGATGATGTCAGGGAGATATCCAATTAAAGCAGCTAGTGCTTTTTTGAAATTGATTTTATCTGTAGAAGCTAACGCTCAAGATATTGGTTTAAACGTTGAAAATTTAAAAATTTCAAAAATTTTAGCAAATAAAGCGTCTTCTCCTGCTACTGGTGGGCGGACAAAAGGGATATCTAAAAAGAGCAATTTACAAATTGAAGTAGTTGAATTTAAAGTTAAAAAAGTTATAAAAAGGCAAACTGGCAAGAAAGTTGTAGACAAAAAAGCTGAAGATCCTAAAGTGAAAGTTGAAGCTAAAAAAGAGACAATTCCATCTAATGAAGGAAAAAGTGTAATAAAGGATGGTGTCACAAAAGTTGAAACCACTATTAAAAATGAAGGTGGCGTTAAAAAATGATTGAAAGAAATTTTGTAAACCAGAGGACAAAAGAATTTTTCATTAAAAATAAGGTGGAGTCTATTTTAAGGGGTGCTGAAATCTCCGAGATTAAATTAAAGAAAATCCCTTTAGGGGAAAAGATCTTGATAAAAACTAGTAGGCCTAGTTTAGTTGTTGGTTCAAAGGGTTCAAATATCCGGGCTATCACTGCTACACTTAAAAAAGAATATAATCTTGAAAATCCTCGTGTTGAAATAATTGAAGTTACTAATCCTTATTTAGATGCTAATTCTGTCGCAAGCAGGATTGTTAATTCTTTAGAACGGTTTGGTTCATCAAGATTTAAGGGAGTAGGTCATAAAAATATGGCTAATGTGTTACGTGCTGGGGCCATAGGTGTAGAGATTAAAATATCTGGTAAAATTCCAGGTTCAAGAGCAAAATCTTGGAGATTTTATCAGGGTTATTTGAAGAAATGCGGAGACATATCCATTACAGGGGTAAGGACTGCTTATGCTTCCGCTTTATTGAAAACAGGCATTATTGGAGTTCAAGTACGTATCATGCCACCAGATTTAATATTGCCTGACCACGTGGAGATTTTACCTGAAGAAATTTTAGTGGTCGAAGAATCAGATCTTGAAGAAGTTGCTACTGAAACTAAAGTTCCAACTAAAAAGAAAAGTCCTTCCAAGAAAAAAACGCCTAAGAAAAAAGTAGTTAAAGAAGAAGTCGTTAAAAAAGAAACTTCAGATAATGAGACAGAACTTGGGAAAGTTAAGGAAGTTAAAAAAGAGAAAGTAGTTGAGACTAAAGAACCCGTAATTGAAGAGACGGAAAAGGTTGGTAAAACTGTTATACTTGAAAAAGAAGATGATGAATCTTTAACAGATAACAAAGGAGAGGCTGAGAAATCAGATTAATATGATGAAAATAACTAAACAGTTTCAAGAGTTATCTGAGGAAGAACTTAAAGTTCGTTTAGATGAATTTAAAAAAGAATTATTTAAATTTAATTCACAGCGAGCTTCAGGAACAAATCCTGAGAATCCAGGGAAAGTTGGTCAAACTAGAAAAAATATCGCACGAATTTTGACAATCCTGAATCAGAAAGAGAAACAATTGTCGGAGTAAATTATAGATGGTCGATGTATGCAATCAATGTGGTCTCCCTCAAGATCTTTGTGTTTGTGAGGTAATAGTTCGCGAACAACAAAAAATAGAAGTTAAAATTGAAAGGAGAAAATTCGGAAAAAGATATACTGTTGTGTCTGGATTTGATAGCGGGGTAGATATTGTCGACCTTGCTAAGAAGTTAAAATCGAAATTTGCTTGTGGCGGGACTGGAAGAAATAACCAAGTTGAGTTGCAAGGAGATCATAAAGTTAGGATAAGGGAAGCTTTAGTGTCCTTAGGATTCCCTGAAGAAACTATTGAGCTCAAATGATTAAAAAGATTAAATGTTTTCCAAAGATATTAGTTGGAGAAAAAATTACAATCACCAAATCATCTAATATCTCCCAAGAGGGGATTGTTGGAATGGTGATTGATGAAACTAAAAATTTGTTGGTATTGGAAACTGATAAAGGAATAAAAAAACTGATCAAGTCATCAATTGAGTTTGTGATTGATTCAAATTCCCTTAATATTAAAGGGGTTACAATTAAAAAGAAACCTGAAGACAGGTTAAAAGGTTAAAAAATGAAAAAAGAAGTATTGGGAATAAAAGCACCATCGGACCCAGGAGTTTACGATAAGAATTGTCCTTTTTATGGCTCAATTGGAGTAAAAGGAGAAACTTTTGTGGGAGTATTAATAAAAAAGGATGCCAATCATTCAGCTACGATTCAATGGAAAAGATTTGTGGCTGTTCCAAAGTATGAACGTAGTGAATCTAGAACTAGTACTATGAGGGCGCACAACCCATTGAGTGTTAACGCACAAATTGGGGATAAAGTTTTGGTTGCTAGGACTAGACCAATTAGTAAAACTAAACACCACGTGATATTAAAAGTGTTTAAAGAAGAGTGATTATAAAATGAAAGCAATCAAATCAAAAATAGTTAAAGCATTACCTAATCAAGCTAAGATAACTACTTGTGACAATTCAGGAGCAAAAGTGATTAAGGTTATTTCAGTAAAAGGGCATAAAACTGTAAAAGGGAGAGTTCCTTCTGCAGGGATAGGTGATTTAGTGTTGGCTGCAGTTCAAAAAGGTAAGCTTGATATGAGGAAAACAGTTGTACCTGCAATTATAGTAAGGCAGAAAAAAGAATTTAGAAGACCAAATGGTGTAAGAGTTAAATTTGAAGATAATGCAGCTATTGTATTAAAAGATTTTAAAGGTAATCCAAAAGGAACTTTAATTAAGGGTCCAATTGCGAAGGAAGTAATTGAGAGATGGCCAGCAGTAGCAAAGATCGCTAAGATTGTAGTTTAAATTAAAGGTTAAAAAAATGTTAAGACAATTAAAAAATATATTAGGGAATGTATCTTCTCAACCAAGAAAACAAAGGAAGAGCCGTTATAATGCCCCTCTTCATTTAAGACAAAATTATATGTCTGTTCATTTAAGTCCAGAATTAAGAAAAAAGCACGGTTTTAGGTCTGTTAAAATCAGATCTGGAGATAGGGTAAGGTTATTACGTGGTCAATTTAAAAAATCAGAAAATGTGGTAGAAAAAGTTGATTTAAAGAAAGAAAGGGTTTTTGTTAAAGGGGTAGAAATTGTTAAACAAGATAATTCAAAAGTATCTTATCCAATTCATCCATCTAATCTAATGGTCGTTTCATTAGATCTGTCAGATAAAAAAAGAGTTGCAAAATTGAATTCAAAAAATAAGAAAAAAGAACAAGAGAGTATAAAAAATGAAAAATCATCTTAAAAGAATTACAGCCCCAAGAACTTGGCACATCAAAAGGAAGGAGAACAAATTCGTTTTAAGACCTAATTGCGGTTCACATTCCTTAGAGAATGGATTACCATTAGGTTTAATCTTGAGAGACGTTTTAGGATTAGTTTCAACTATGTCTGAAGCAGAGAAATTACTCAATAATAATGAAGTTTTAGTGGATGGAAAAAGGAGAAAAGACCGTAAAACTGTAGTAGGGTTATTTGATATAGTATCTATCCCATTACTTTCAAAAAATTTTCAAGTTTCATTAAACCAAAATGGCAGATTAAATTTAATTGAGGTTCCAGAGGATGTTTCCAAAGAGAAAGTTGCCAAAGTTATTGGTAAAACAGCAGTTTCTGGTTCAAAGATACAGTTAAATCTTTATGATGGTAAAAATATACTTACTGATAAGAATGTTAAGGTTGGAGATTCTGTCTGTTTAAGTTTGCCAGATTTTAAAATAAAAAAAGTGTTACCATTGAAAGAAGGTTCAGAGATATTTCTGATCAAAGGTAAACAGATTGGTTCGAAAGGTAAATTAAAATCTTTGGTTGGTAATGTGGCTATGTATGTTTCAGAAGATGGTGCTGATGTGGAAACTGTTAAGAAAAATTTGTATGTGTTGAATTAGGTTTTATTTAAAATGGTTAGTGTTAATAATAAAATGAACAACCCAATGAGGGAAATTAAAGTCTCTAAGTTGACTTTAAATGTTGGTGTAGGTAAAAATGAAGCTATGCTTAAAAAAGGTTTAATTTTACTTTCAAAACTTTCAGATGTCAAACCTGTATCAACTCAGAGTAGTAAAAGAATCCCTGGGTGGGGCCTTCGACCAGGTCTAAAAATTGGGTGTAAATCTACTGTAAGGAAAGGGTCTAAAGAATTATTGAAGCGATTGTTACAATCAAAAGAGAACAGGTTATCTTCAAAAAATTTTGATTTAAATGGTAATTTATCTTTTGGTATAGCTGAATATATTGATATCCCTGGTTTAGAATATGATCCTGACCTCAAGATAATGGGTTTAGAGGTTGCTGTAACTTTGGAACGACCTGGGTTTAGAATCAAAAAGAAGAAAGTTGCATCTAAGAAGATAGGCAGAAGCCACTTAATATCTAAAGAGGAAGCTATTAATTTCATTAAAGAAAATTTTAGTGTAGAGGTGGTTGCATAAAATGACAACTAGTAATTATGAAAAAGCATTCAAACAGTTGGATGCTAAGCCAATCAAAAAAGCTAAGTATATCAAATTTAATAAGCCTATTAAAAGATCTTGTGGGATAGCTTTACACAAGTGTCGAAATTGTGGCCGTAATGGTGGCCACATTGGAAAGTACGGTTTAAAATTATGCAGGCAATGCTTTAGGGCTATAGCTACTGATTTGGGGTTTAAAAAGTATAGTTAAATTTACTTTTTTAAGATGAGATGAATGTGGAAATGAGAAATTTAGAAAAATTGAAGGTTGAAAACAATGTTAAATGATCCATTAGCAGCGGCATTAGCAAAAATTAATAATGCAGAGCGTGCTGGAAAAAAAGAAGTAATTTTAAGGCCAGCTTCCAAAATGTTGCGAAGAATGTTAGAAATAATGAATGAGCACAATTATATTGGTGCTGTGGAAGAAGACCAAGAGAATACTCATACGGTTTTAAAGATTAACCTGCTTGGAAGGATCAATAAGTGTAATGTAATAAAACCAAGATTTTCAACTAAATTAAATAGTTTTCAAAAATGGGAGAAAAGGTATCTGCCTGCTAAGGATTTTGGGTTTATTGTTGTTACAACCCCATTAGGTGTAATGACACATCTTGATGCGAAGAATAAAAATGTTGGTGGGAAATTATTAGCTTATTGTTATTAATTGTTGGAGTAGAATAATGAAGGAAAATATTAAACAGGAAATTGTCATCCCAGAAGGCATAAATGTTAGTTATATTGATGAGGTTTTATTAGTCAAAGGCCCACAAGGTGAAGTTAAAAAAGGAATAAGCTATCCAACAATAGTGATTTTAGTGGATAATGGTAAGATCTTACTTTCATCTGAAAATGGGACCAAAAGAGAAAAAAGGATGATTGGAACTTTTAATTCCCATATTAAAAATATGTTGCAAGGAGTTAAAGAGAAATTTGTTTGTAAATTGAAGGTTTGTTCAGGTCATTTCCCTATGAATGTTTCAATTTCAGGTAAGGATTTTATTGTTAAAAATTTTTTAGGAGAAAAACATCCGAGGGTTGTTACTTTTCCTGATTCAGTGAACGTTAAATTGACTGGTCAAGAGGTAGAAGTAAATGGTTGTTCAAAAGAAGAAGTTGGTCAAACAGCTGGTTCAATTGAAAAGATGTGTAGGATAAATAATAAAGATCTTAGGATTTTTCAAGATGGAATTTACATCATAGAGAAAGCTTAAATTATAGGTATTAAAAAATGTCAAATAGAACTAAATTTGTGGAAAAAGAATCAAATTTTTCAGCTAGAGTTAAATCTAGGTGGAGACTTCCAAGAGGGAAACATTCTAAAGTTCGTCAGATGCATAAGGGTAGGCCGGCATTACCTGGACCAGGATATGGTTCTCAAGAGAGCAAAAAAGGGCTTCACCCTTCAGGATTAAAAATAGTTGCAGTTTCTTGCGTTGCAGATTTAGATAATGTTGATGTTAAGACAGAAGGAATTATAATCTCCAAAAATGTAGGAGATAAAAAGAAAGTTGAAATTGTTAAAATTATGATCAAAAAATCAATCAAATCATTTAATTTAAAAGATGAGGATGTATTTTTGAAAAAGATTGAATCGGATTTAGTTTCCAGAAAAAAATTGAGATCAAATAAAAAAACCAAAAAATCTAAAAAAGTTGAATCAGGTAAGAAAAAGGATTCTAAGAAAACTAAATCAGATCAAGAGGATCCAAAAGCGTCAGAGGTTCCTGAGTCCAAAAAAACAGAAACAAAAAAAGAAGTTATTGATAAGGTCAAGCAACCTAAAGAGAATAGTGCTGATCCAGTTAAAAAAGGATAAATTGATGTTTAGGAAGGTTACAAATGAAAGGGAAAAAAAGATTAGCTGCAAATATTTTAAAAACATCTCCTAAGAAAGTTAAGTTCGTACAAGATGCATTAGGTGAGATTAAAAAAGCGATCACAAGAGCAGATATTAGGGGTTTAATTGCAATTAAAAAGATTGTAAGGGTTAGATCTCCAGAGCAGTCCTCAGTAAGAGCAAGGAAAATTGCTAAACAGAAAAGTAAAGGTAGACAAAAAGGTAGAGGGTCTAAGAAGGGTAAAAAAACTTCTGTTTTAAGCAAGAAATCAGCATGGATGACAAAGATTAGGACTCAAAGAGTTTTTATTAAGGATTTGAGGAATAAAAATTTGATTAACGTTACTAATTATAGAGAGTTGTATAGGAAAAGTAAAGGTGGTTTTTTTAGGAATAAAAGACACATAAAATTGTACATTCAAGAAAATAAGCTTATAAATAAAAAAGAATAAGTTTATTTTAATAAATTAAAGGAATTAAAAAATGGCGAATAAAAAATCTAAACCGGTATTATATCGTAGGAAGCGGGAAAGAAGAACCAATTATAAAAAAAGATTGAGTTTATTAAAGTCAGGTAAGCCAAGGTTAGTTTACAGATCTTCAAACACTAAGATTGTTGCACAAGTTACAAGATTCAATGTTAATGGAGATTTGGTTGTTTTAGGTGTAGATTCCAAAAGTCTTAACTCAAATGGGTGGAAATTTTCAAAGAAGAATATTCCTGCGTCATATTTGACAGGATTATTATTAGCTAAAGTTGCAAAAGAAAAAGGTTTTAATGAAGAAGTTGTATTTGATACAGGTCTTGTGTCTCCTAAGATTAAAGGAAGAATTTATGCTTTTTTGAAAGGAACTTTAGATGGCGGTTTGAAAGTTTTAGCTGGGTCAGACAGAATTTTCCCTGAACAAGATAAGTTATCTGGGAAAGATATTGAATCTTATGCGATTAATCTAAAAGAGAATGATAAAAAATTATTTGAGACAAAATTTTCATCTAATTTAAAAAATAAAGCAGATCCAACTCAAATAACCGCATCATTCGAGAAGGTAAAAAAAGAATTAACTGCATAATTAATGAAGGTAAAATATAAGATGGATAAAAAATCAAATACAAGTTCAAGAAGGAGTCCAAGAAGGGACAATAAAAGGAAACCAAGAAATTTCATCGAAGAATCACCTTTAGAGAATTGGAAACCAATTACAGAATTAGGTAAGAAAGTTCAAGCAGGAGAAATTACAGATATAGCTGAAATATTTAATAATGGCCATAAGATTATGGAGCCGGAGATTGTCGAAACTTTATTACCTGGTATCAAAACAGATTTACTTCTTATTGGTCAAGCTAAGGGTAAGTTTGGTGGTGGGCAGAGAAGGATTTTTAGACAAACTCAGAAAAAAACAAGAGAAGGAAACCGGATTAAATTTGCAACTTGCGCTTTGGCTGGAAATGAGAATGGGTATGTCGGTTTAGCATTTGGGAAAAGTAAAGAGACTGTTCCAGCAAGGGACAAATCCTTGAGGAGAGCAAAATTAAATTTAATTAAAATTAGAAGAGGCTGTGGTTCATGGGAAGGAACAGCAGATAGTAATTCAATACCATTTGAAGTGGAAGGTAAATGTGGGTCAGTAAGGATAACTTTGATCCCAGCTCCTAAAGGTACAGGTTTATGTATTGAGAAGGAATGTGCCAAGATTTTATCAGCAGCAGGTATTAAAGATATTTGGTCAAAAACTAAGGGGCAAACAAAAACTAAGGTTAATTTAGTTAAGGCTTGTTTTGATGCTTTGAAAAATTTGAGTACTATGAAAACTCAGGAGAACTATATAACTCCTTTGGGAATTCAAGATGGTAAATTAGAAGTGAAGGAATAAATTAAATTATAGATAGGTTTGATATGGCAGAAGAAAAAGGAAAAGAATCAATTAAAAAATTTGTTGTTGTTTTAGTGCGAGGTTTAGTTGGAGTAAATCATAAAATTAAAGAAACTTTAAAAATGTTAAATTTAACAAGAACAAATCAAGCAGTTGTTATTGAAGAAAATAAAATTAACCTTGGGATGTTGATCAAAGTTAAAGATTATGTTACTTGGGGAGATATTGATTCTGAAACTTATGAAGAATTAATTACTAAAAGGGGAAGTGAATGGTTGGGTAGGACCTCTGATAGTAAATCAACGTATAATTATAATAAATTTATTGAGATCAACGGAAAAAAATATAATAAGGTTTTCAGATTAAATCCACCAAGAAAAGGTTTTGGGAGAAAAGGTATCAAAAGACCATTCAATACTGGTGGGGCTTTAGGAAGAAGAGGAGAAGCAATTAATGATTTAATTAAAAGGATGATTTAATATTAGAAAATGGTTGTTAATAAAAGAAAAAAAGTTACTAAATACCGGGCTGGTACAACTCATGGCGGTGGTCATAGGAAGAAAAGGCGTGGAGCTGGAAGTAGAGGTGGCAGAGGTAGAGCTGGAACTGGTAAAAGGGCAGGACAGAAAGTTGCAGGGATTACTAGTGAATTGGGAAGCCACGGTTTCACATCTCATACTGCAGGCAATACAGTTAAAGCGGTAAATTTATCATATTTCACTACAAAAAATTTGAACAGATTAGTTTCATCTGGGAAAGTTAGTAAAGATGGAGAAAGTTATATTATTATTCTTAAAAAGTTAGGTTTTGATAAATTATTAGGTTCTGGTTCAGTATCAGAAAAAATAAAAGTTGTTGTAGGGAAATATACTGGTAAGGCAGAATCTAAAATTATTAAGGCTGGTGGCTCAATTAGTTCTCCTGAAGTCACAAAAAAAGAGTGATAATATATTATTAGAAATGAATAAAAAATGGTGAGTGATTAAAAATGTCTTTCTTTGATAGTTTATTAGCGATTTTTCCAGAAGTAAAAAATCCAATTCATAAAAAACTTCCTTTTCAAGAGAAATTGAAATGGACTTTGATTATTTTAGTTCTTTTTTACGTGTTAGGACAGATTCCTTTGTTCGGTTTAGGTCAAAATGCTTTGCAACAGTTTGAATTTTTATCAATCATAATGGGTGCTAGTTTTGGTAGTATTATATCTTTAGGTATTGGACCAATAGTAACAGCATCAATTGTTTTACAATTATTAACTGGTACTGGCATCATCCAGATGGATTTAACTACTACTGATGCAAGAAAAAGGTTTCAAGGAATCCAGAAATTATTATCTATCTTTTTCATAATTTTAGAAGGAGGGATTTATGTTTTTATGGGTGGTTTAGCTCCTAGTGCAGCATTAGAAGGCACACCACTTTTTTTCACTTTAGAATGCGTATTAGTAGTCCAGCTTATTATTGGTGGTATATTAATATTATTTATGGATGAAGTAATTAGTAAATGGGGTTTTGGATCAGGTGTTAGTTTATTTATTGCAGCAGGAGTAGGTCAACAAGTATTCATTAGGGCTTTGAATTTTTTACCATCCCCTACAAATCCAGATATCGCAGCTGGGGCAATTCCTTCTTTATTTCAGTTTTTATCCATGGGAGATTTAACTAATGCTAGTTTACAATTGGCTGCTTTGATTTCAACATTAGTTGTATTTGCAGTGTGTGTTTATGGGCAAGCAATGAAATAGAATTTACTGATACGCTTTCTTTAGATATGTCTAAAGTAGT
>CAYMTF010000004.1:0-946 GCA_964393295.1 uncultured Methanosarcinales archaeon
TTGTTGGAGCCGATTTAGAATCTTTTGCTAAAGAAGCAGCAATGATAGTACTTAGGAGAGTGTTACCAGATTTAAAGATAGAAAATATTGAAGAAGGAGAAGAGATCCCAACAGAGATATTAGAAAAATTAATGATAACCCAAAAAGATTTTACTGACGCATTAAAAGTTGTTAGACCAAGTGCAATGAGGGAAGTTCTTGTTGAAACATCTGATGTGTCCTGGAAAGATATTGGCGGTTTAAAACAGGTTAAACAGAAATTAAAAGAAGCTGTAGAATGGCCTTTAAAGAATAGATCTATGTTTACAAGGATGGGTATAAGACCACCTAAAGGCATTTTATTATACGGTCCACCTGGGACAGGTAAAACTTTATTAGCGAGGGCAGTAGCAAAAGAAAGTGAGGCTAATTTCATATTAGTTAATGGTTCAAGTTTACAACAAGAAGGTATTGTTGGTAAAGAGACTGAACAATTAAGGAAAGTGTTCAAAAGAGCGAGACAAACTTCTCCGAGTATAATATTTTTTGATGAAATTGATTCATTTGCAAAACGAAGAGGGATGAGTAATTCTGCATTTTCTGATTCTAATGAGAGTTTAGTTAATCAATTACTTATTGAGATGGATGGTTTAGAAAGTCTTAATGATGTTGTTGTGATTGCTGCCACTAATAGGCCAGACATTATAGACACTGCATTATTACGTCCTGGAAGGTTTGATAATGTTATTCTTACTGGAATACCTGACTTTGAAGCAAGAAAGGAATTGTTCAAGATTTATACTATGAATATGCCTACTGAAGATAATTTAGATTTAAAAATTTTGGCTGACACAACGGAGGGATATGTTGGAGCAGATATTGAAGCTGTTTGTAGAGAGGCTGGGATGGAAGCATTAAGGAAGAATAAGAAAGCTAAGATAGTTACTTTAGGAGATTTCAAATATGC
>CAYMTF010000004.1:987-12866 GCA_964393295.1 uncultured Methanosarcinales archaeon
AGTTTATAAGAAATTATCAAGCTATTTTAGTACTGCAAGATCTAAAGAGATTGAAAACGAGAATAGGAGTTATTTTGGTTAAAATATTTTTTATGTATAGCAAATTTTAAATATAATTTTTATTTCTTATTAAATTATGACAAATCTAGTTGTAAAAACACAAGTTAAAGATATTATGAAAATTAATGGGGTTGGTATTGAAAATATGTCCCATGATTTTATGGAAGTTCTTGATCAAGAGGTTCAAAATATTATTAATAAGGCGTGTGAGAGAGCTAAACAAAATAATAGAAGGACTGTGATGGGTAGAGATATTTAGTATTTATCTCTTTTTACCAATTATTTTTGGTGGAGGAGGTAGAGGTAATTCTTCTAACACTTCTTTATCTATTACACCTTGATTTCCTACAATCTCAATCTTTTGCTGAGAGAAATTATCTAATGGTGTTAAAGGTTCATTTGATTCCTGTTTAGGATTTTCTTCTGATGGTGTAAATAATACACTATGTTTCACTTCAACCTTTTCAGAACCAATTTTATCGAATAAGAATGGATTTTTAGACCTAAATTGTTCTAATTTCTCCTGGATCTTAGCTATACTCTCATCAAGTTTTTTAACAAGTTCTGGATTACCTTTTTCTAATTTTTTATTAATTTCTAATTCATGTTTAATTATTTTGAATCTTTTGATTATCATCTCTGTACGAACAACATTGTTTGATTCTTCTTTTTCTAATTGATGTTTTTTTTGTTCAACCTCATTAAGTGTAGAAAGTATTTTTTGACTTAATTGGATGTCTTTTTCAGAAGATGATTTTGCTAGTAAATCCCCAAGTAGATGACTTAATTTTGATACTTTTTCCCTTAGTTCTTCATCCTTTGCATTACTTAATTGCTTTCTTAATTCAATAATTTGTTTCTTTAATGAAGAGACTTTAGTTGTTTCTCTTTTTTCTTGTTTTAACAATTTTCTTTCAACTTCAAAAACACGTTCAAGTTTGTGTTCCAGATGTATAATTTCTTTACGAAGATTAAGTTTTGGAACATTTTTTTGAGAAGACAAATATTTGATTTGGTTTATTTTTTCTTTAATTTCTTTTTTAGAAATATTCTCTTGCATACTGACTTTATTTCTGGCTGCAATTGTTACTAACTTTTTCGCTTTAAGAAGTGCCATAGTTTAAACTTATTTGAAAAACCCTCTCCTCTTTTTTGGTAATGGAGGAACGGTTAAGGAATCTTGATCTAAAGATGCTGTTGCTTCGTTCATGTTAGGGATAGGAGGAACAGGCGGCATGCCACTAATCTGGTTTTGAATATTTGGGTTCAATCCGATTGCTGAAGGTTGCATTGATCCTTGTTGTAATGGTGATGCCACAACAGGTGCTTTTTGATCTGATTGTCCTTTTGGCTTACTCATAAATTCTTCTAATTTATCAGAGATTGCAATCATTCCTTTAGCAATAGTTTCATTTTGTGAGACTACATCATCAATTCTTTGATTTAAAGTAGCAATAGATTTATAGATATCTTCTTCTTTAGTTTCTTCTAATGCTTGTTTAAATATGCCATTTAAATCATGGATGGAATCTTTTAAAGTTTCAATTTCTAAAATTAATTCGTTTGTTTTTGCATCTGGCTCGCTTAATTTTTTTTTCAAAGATTCTACATCATACTTTAAATCTTCAATTAATTGATGAGGAAGAATTTCATAATTATTATTATTATCCATTGTAACACCTCTTTATTTTAATAAACTATAAATTAAATAACTATATTAAAAAGTATTTAGTAGTATATAAAACTTTTCGTTTAAAAGGGAATTAAATTATAGTTAATATTAATCCTAAAAGCTAATGATTAAATTTGGAAATAATTCAAATAGGAATGTTTTAATAATCGAAAAAAACTATTAGTCCAATGGGAGTCTTTTCATTATCATTAATAACTTTAGCAATTATATCTTTAATAATTGCTTCATACGAGGATTTAAAGAAGAGGGAGGTATATAATTGGATTAGTTATGGTTTGCTTTTTATAGCTTTTTCATTAAGGTTTTTATCTTCATTATATAACGGTTGGGAAATTTTAATTTCTGGATTGGTTGGATTTGGCATCTATTTTTTTATAGGCATGCTTTTTTACTATACTAATCAGTGGGGTGGAGCTGATACAATGTTATTGATAGCATTAGGGATGGTAATCGGTGCAGATTTTATTTATTACCCTGACTCATGGGATTTAATATTATTTATTATATTATTATTTCTAGTTGGAGCAATTTATGGTTTATTGTGGAGTGTTGGAGAAGCTATTTTTAAGAGAGGCCTTTTCATAAAAAGTTTCAATAAAAAATTGAAGGAAAGAAAAAAAGAGAGAAACATCTCTTTAATGTTTGCTTTAGGATTTTTAATTATTGGATTATTTCTACCACCTTTTTTGATTTTAACTTTGTTTCCTATTTTGGTTTATTATCTATTTATCTCAATTACTTCAGTAGAAGAAAGTTGTTTTTTGAAAATGAGGTCAGCAACTAAACTAGTTCCGGGTGATTGGTTAGAAAAAAGAATCAAAGTTAAGGGTGGTTATATTAAAAAGAAAAGTTTAGAACCAGAAGATTTAAGGAGAATAGTATCTCATTATGGGAATAAAAAAATATTAATTAAAGAAGGATTACCATTTGTCCCAAATTTTTTAATTTGTTATTTGTTATTGATATTCGGGCAGGAATTGTTAAAAAGTTTGATGTTTATTTGGTTTTAAACAAGAATATCACTTTTTTCAAATCCAAAAGCTTTTTATATATAAAATAATTCCTACAAACTATAATTTGTAAAACAATATTAAAATATTTTTTAATTAATCAAAAAG
This sequence comes from uncultured Methanosarcinales archaeon, assembly GCA_964393295.1. Taxonomy (GTDB): domain Archaea; phylum Nanobdellota; class Nanobdellia; order Woesearchaeales; family GW2011-AR9; genus CAYFJV01. The sequence continues at coordinate 3,859 of CAYMTF010000004.1, forward strand.
AGGTGAAAAGTAAATGAGGCTTACTAACAAAAAAGGTGCGTTAAGTTTAGCTATTAATTCTATTGTAGTTATTGTTATTGCGTTTGTAATTCTAGGATTAGGTTTAGGATTTGTTAAAAATCAATTAGGATCAGCAGAAGAATCAACAACTGCAGTACAAGAACAAATTAGACAACAGATAATGGAAGATATTACTTCTTCAAATAAGAAATTAAATTTTCCTGCTCAAACATTAAATATTGAAAAAGGTAAATCTAAGGATATTGCGATTGGTGTTAAGAATGATCAAAATGGAGATTTGGGTTTCACAATTCAAGTATTAACTATGTCAAAACAGGGAGACTCTACTGGAGATTATTCGGAATCAATTGATTTTTTTTATAAATCAGGCCCATTTACATTAAAATCAACTGAAGCAAATGCTTATAATATCAAACTAACTCCTAAAGATAAAGGTACTTATCTGATTAGTTTAGAGATTATGGAGGATCCATGCACTCCAACTCCAGACTATAATTGTGTCTATGCAGAAGACTCTTTTTTCATAACAGTTATTTAGGTGAGATAGATGGTTACAAGAAGAAGAAAAAGAAGAATGACAGGGGAACAAGAGTTTCAGATTATGAAACTTGTTCTTGACAAGTTTCTTTGGTTAGGATTTTTGGTAATGGGTTGGGGTATGTTTAAATCATTAAGCACAGAAGATTTTCTTTCAGGTATATGGTTTATGATTGCTGGAGCACTATTACTAATAATTTTTGTAGTATTTATAACCAAAGAATATGAGATTTTAAGTTAATTTTTTTATTTTATTTTAATTAATTCTATTTTGTAAAAATTTTAAAAACGTTAAACATATAAACTAATCAAATTATTTGCCGTTTATGCAATTAAAAGTTTTAAAAGATGATGATTTTGCAAATCTTTCTTCTTGTGAGAGATGTATTGACGAAGGTGGAGGATGTTGTACTGGAGAAGGAAGTGGGATATTTGTCACATTACAAGATGTCTTAAAGATTCATTTAGAAACAGGGATTGAATTAGATCAAATTGCTCATTTTGAAAAAGTTGATAACAAATATTTTGAATCAGTTGAAAGGAATGACAAATATTTCAGTGGTTTTTTTAGAGATGGGAAGATCCTTCAATTAAAAAGGAATGAAGGAGATTGTAAGTTTCTAAAACAAGGACACGGCTGTTCAATATTTGATTCACGGCCAACATTATGCAAATTTTTCCCATTTTCTTTTGAATTAAAAAGTGATGGTTCATTAAAAATCTTAATACCTAAAGCTAAAAAACAGAAGTATGAAGATTGTACCATTTTAGCTGATAATTATTACAGATCTAAGGGTGCAAATTATAAAGCGATGAATACTAATAAAGAACATTTGATGGGCTTATTTCAAAAACATGTTAAAGAATTAGAACAATATGATTTATATGCAGATGACCTTAATGAAGGTGTTAGTCTTAAAGAATTAATTGAAAAGTATAAAATTACAACTGAAATTAATTTAATAAACAATAGCAACTAGAACTCCTGTAACATCATCAAAACGTACTTTATTTGGATCTTTAAATGAATTATTATCTCCTTTAACCCTATAAAATAAACCTTCTTCATCGATATCAATTTCTATCACTCTGTGTATAACAATGATGTCTTCATAATGATAAGAGATAATATCTCCTACTTTAATCTGATCTTCAGATTCTGGTTTCATTTCTATGGCATTTGAACCTTGATCTAAAAATGGATCCATGGAATTTGTATCAGTAAAAGTTGCCCAGCTTGCTCCAGATAGTTCTAATATCACTTTATCTTCATAAACTTTAATCTGATCTTCAGAGATCCAATCACTAGGTGATGCTATGTCAACCCCACCAAAGAATGTGTTTTGATCAAGATTTATATCATAAAAAGAAGATATTGACAAAACAAGAAGAATTAATGAAATTATTAGTAATACTGAAATTAGTACTATTTTCTTCTTATTTGCAACCATAAGTGTCTAAAAATGACCGTTGTTTATAAATTGTTCTAAACTGTACCTACTTCTGAGTGGTGTTAATCAAAAGTCCTATAGTTGGGTTAAAGTTATAAAACTAATGAATATCTAGAATTAAATCAAAATAATAGTTTAAAAATGGTTAAAATATACTTTGAAATTGCAGAAAATTTACTAAATCAGGCAGATTGTGAACAAATGGCTGGATTATTACAGGGAGCCAATTTTGAGATCACGCAAAATGAAGAAGAATCAGATGTTGTTATTATTAATGCCAATTTTAAATATTTCACTGAAAAATCTTTACTTACAAGATTGAAAGAATTTAAGGAAAGTTATAAAATTGTTATAATTACTGGGTGTATCACTAAGAGTGTTTCTAAAAAATTTAAAAAATATCCTTTGGTTAACACTGATCAAATAGATAAAATTGTTGAAGTTGTTGAAGAAGCATTAAATGATAATGTAATAAAGGAGATAAATTTTAATGAGAAACAAGAGTTAGGAATAAATCATATCCGTAGAAATCAGTTTGTAGAAATAATCCCCATTTCCAATGGTTGTTTGAAAGATTGTCCTTCTTGTATAATTAAACCAAAAAAAGAGAATTATTACTCTTATCCTATTGAGAAGATTATAAATAGAGCTCAAAAAGCAATTGATGAAGATGTAAAAGAGATCTGGTTGGTTTCACAAGATACTGGGAGGTACGGTTTTGATATTAATACTGATCTTACAACACTAATTGAAGGGATGGTTAGACTTAATGGGAAGTTTAAATTGGGTATTGGAGTAATGAACTTAGACAGTTTATTAAAAATTAAAGAAGGGCTAATTGAATGTTATAAGAATAAAAAAGTCTTTAAATATTTACATCTTCCAATATTAGCTGGTAATAATAAAATCTTAAAATGTATGGGTAAAAAATATACTATTGAAGATTACAAAAACATTGTTAGATTATTCAAAAGATCAATAGTGGAAATTAACCTTGAAACCGATATAATTATCGGTTATCCTGGTGAGACTGAAGATGAATATTGGGACACATTAAATTTAATAAGAGAAACAATACCTGATTCAATTAATATTTCTAAATATTTTTCGATTATAAGTAACAATTCTGAAAAAGTAAAGAAAATACCAACCAAGGAAATTGAAAGAAGGTATAAAGTTCTTACAGACATATTTCATAATATTGCTAAGATGCAGAATGAAAGGTGGATGGGATGGGAAGGACCAATAATAATTAGTCAGAATGGAGACGAATTAAATCAATGGATTGGTAGAAATGAAAGTTATAAACAAGTCATTGTCCACGGTGATTATAGACCAGGACAGGTTATAAAAATAAAAGTTAATAAGATAGATAATTTCTTTATTTTTGCAACAGAGATTGGTATGGAAAATAAAAATAGAGTAGTTTTAGAAATTTTTAGGTGAATAGGTATAATAATTAAGGATCATCTGCATTTATGTCTTCAACTTTAGAATCTTGTAGCATTTCATCAATTTCTTTTTTAATTTGTTGAACAACTTCTTCCTCTTTAACATAAGTTGAATCTTTTTTTCTATATTTTGCTAAAAGACCTTTAACTGACCCGTATATGTGAGCGGTATCACTTAGAATTTCATTACGAAAATTAGAGATTGTATCTATTGGATAAAACCATTTACTGATTAAACCTTTCATGAAATAATAAAATGGTTTCATCTCCCATCTTTCTCCCATGTCTGAAATTAACCATGAATCAAAAGCTATGAGTATAGAACCATTCTGATAAAGATCTTTATGATTGTTTATATTTTGAACTTTTTCAGTAATATTTAACAGATTAACTTTTATTTTTATTTTTAAAGTCATATATTTTGTTTTTATTTTAGTAGGTCGGAGTTCAAGATACAACATCTTACCTTCTTCATTAATAGTTTCTTCAAATCTTTTTTCGTTCCTGGTATAACCTTTGTCTATCAAAGCATCATTAATAACATCAAATAATTCAGAATATTTAAACAAACCTTGATACTTAATTTGACGGTTATTAATTATTAAGTCTTTTTCTACCATTTTTTATGATTTATATTTAAAAACATTTAAGAAAGATTTTATTTGATGATATAAGTCTTCAACATCTTGTTCAATCCAATTCTTTGCTTTGTTATAATGTTGGTTAAAAATGAATTTATTAAACAAGACAGATAAGAACCAGTGAAGTGGTTTCTTCTCCCATTTTCCTCTCCAATCTGAAATGATGTATGCATCAATCATTATTCTAATAGTACCTTGGTTTAGATTGAGTGTTTCTCCATTATGTTCAATATCAACTTCACTAATATCAATAAGGTGTATTTTTAACCTTAAACATAACTTGTAATATTCAGTAATACCTTTCCATGGTTCAAGTATTATTCTTATCTGTTTACCAGAAGAGGTTATTTGTTCTTGATTCATACGTTCATAAAAATCGTAACCTTTCTCATGAAACCAAGAAGTGATTAATATGTATAACTCTTCAAGATTAAACAATCCCTCATATTGGAACTTCAGTTGATCAATTATGATATCCCTTTCAGTCATTTTTATCTGGTTGAATATTTTTTTCCATTTCAGAAACATTCGTTTCTTTTTGTATTGGAGTATCAATTTTTAAATCTTGGTTAGATTTAGTGGTTAAGTCAATATAATCATTGTTATCGTTTTTTGACAGAGCTTTTTGCATTTTTTCATCAAATTTTTTTTTACCAAAAAATAGCCAATATAGTCCCATATTACCTATGATTATGATTATTAATAACAATCCTGGTCTAATCTCAGTCATAAATTTTAATATTTTTTTAAAACTTATAAATCTTGCCTATAGTCAACATGTTTTACAAAGTTCTTTGTTTAAAGTTATTTTTCTAGTAACGAAACATTTAAGTATAGTTTGAGTATTTTAAAAACATAGAAATTAATAAACATTTTATGAGGGGTCGGTAAGTGTGGTAAGTTCATTTTTTAAAAAATTATTAAAAAGATTTTCATTTCTAAGCTTGTTTAGTGGTAAATCTCATGTAAAATTGGGTCTTTATGGACCGCCTAATGGTGGTAAATCTACTCTTGCAAATAGAATTTCTACTGATTGGTTAGGACAAGAAATGTCTTCAGTTTCTCATGTTGCTCACGAAACAAGAGAGATAGTAATTAAAGAACAAGTCAATATTAAAAATAAAAAAGGTAAAGAGATTACTTTTTCATTAGTTGATACACCTGGTATATCCACGAGAGTTGATTATGAGGATTTTCTCAAAAAAGGTATGAAGCGTAGCGAAGCTAAGAAAAGAGCTAAAGAAGCTACTAAAGGAGTTATAGATGCCATTAAATGGTTGGATGAAATGGATTCAGTTGTCGTTGTATTAGATTCAACAAAAGATCCTTATTCACAAGTTAATATCACAATAATTGGTAATTTACAAGCAAGAGATATACCTGTTTTGATTGTTGCAAATAAAATGGACTTGAAAAGGTCAAACATAGATTTAATCAAAGCAGCATTTCCGCAATATGAAGTTTTCCCGATCTCTGCAAAATATGGCAAAAATATCGAGGAATTTTATGAGAAATTAGTTGAATTTGCAAGATGAACTATATTTTATAATAATCCTATTAAAGTATGGAACAAACAGATTTAAATAATAAAAGAATTTACTAATTATATTAATGAAGCAAAATATTAAGATATAATAGAGAGATCTAAAATTAAAAAGAGGTTTAAAAATTGGTTACATTTCAATTCGTCCCGTTCACTGAAGTTCAAGCACTTAGTTCTGCTAAAAGGATTCATAAATTAATTAATATTGTTAAAAACAATAAAATTGTGATAATGGAAGGGAGATTAAGGAGACAAGAAGAGGCAGACTTAATTGAACTTACAATGGAAGAGATTGGACCTTCTTTCTCAGGGATTGAATTGAGTGTGATTAATCCTAAAAATAAAAATTTAGAAGGTTTTGAATGGTTTAAATCTTCTCTTGCTAATGTGTTATTAGGAGATAGACAAGGTTTAACTGTTGTTGGTCCGGCATCAATAGTAAAAAAGATAGTAAGTAATCCAACAAAAATTGAATTGTTTACTAAGGATATTAGTTCTTCTAGTTTAAAGTCTACTGTAAGGAAAAATAAAATTAAAAAGAAACGAACTAAAAAACGTAAAAAGAAGGTTTTATAACAAAATGCAAACAAATAACAATTCTTTTTCATACAAAAAACACAAGAGGTGTTTTTAAGTGCCACACCAATGCGTAAGGTGTAGTAGAGTTTTTCCTGATGGTGCTCAGGAAATTTTGAAAGGTTGCAGTTGTGGTGCAAGATTATTCTTTTTCATTAAGAAAAAACACATTACTGAAGGAAAAGAATTGATTTCTAATCTTTCAATAAAGGATAAAGAACAAATTGAAAAAGATGTTTGTGAAATCTCTAATGTTAAACATGAAACAAGAAAACCAGTAATATTAGATTTTGAATCAATAAGAATTTTAAGACCTGGTAAATATGAATTAGATATTGTAAGTTTATTTAAGAAAAATCCATTAGTTTTTAAATTGTCCGAGGGAAAATATGTTATTGATTTACCTCAAGCTTTTGATAATAAAAAATAGTTCTTAATTGGTTAAATAACCATGTTCTTGAGTATAAACTAGTTGGTCATCAACATACATTTTATCAAGATTGACATAGATATCAATATGAAATCTTTGAAAAAATTTCTTGCCAAATTTCTTAGCTAACTTTTTATGATAAATTCCATGTTTCATACCTAAAGAGAAATGCATACCTTCAACACGTTCATAAGATTGAGGGTCACCAAGACGACCAAAACGTTTTATATTTCTATTAAGACCAAGACCAAATTCTCTCACATAAACTAAACTATCTTCATTTTCAGTTTTGATCAATTCAACTAATTCATTAAACTCTTTAGGACCATTATGAGAGATTAAAAACCCGTTTTTAATTGTGCATTTGAATGGTTCCACAAAAGTGGTCTCTTGGGCTTTAAAATCTGGGAAAGCATAAGCTTGTAATTCTCCATTTAAATCTTTTAAATCTAAGGCTTCTGTAATTATCTCTCCAATAGGATATCTTGAACTCCAAGATTTTTTACCCCATAATTCACCTGTATTTTTTATAACTTTATCCATCTTACCAGAATATTTTAGTACAGAACCATCAGTAGAAATAATTTTTATATTGGAAGTAGATTCTAAACGGGGAACAAGATTATTGGATACTGAATTGTAATGATCAAAATCAGTGGTTAGAGCATTAATAAAAGGTTCAACTTCATTATCCAACATTTTTCCAAGTTGAGCAAATTCTGCAACCTTAAAACCAATATCACACAATTCTTTCCTCCATCTATATTTTGAGACCCTGAATGAAGAGGTTTGGATTAAGATAATGGTATCACCTTCAGAATAATTTTCTTTTATCTCATTTACGATTGATTCGTGATTCTCAAAATTGAATTTAATCATTCCAGGTTCAATGTTAAGTTCTTTGGATGCATTTTCAAATCCTAAAGATAACAATTTGGATAACGATGAACCATGATCATAGATTATTAATACTTTATTTGTATTAATATCCTCGGTCACTTTGAAATTAGTTAATAGAATATCCTTACAATTTTTAATAGTTTTAGTTTGAAGTTCTTGAGTGTAATTCATATTTATAGAGAATAAACAAAGGGTTATTAATGTTATGTATTTAAAAAATAAAAAAATAAAAATTAATTACATTTAAATTGGGCAGGCATATCAAGAAGGTCAACATGACCTAAGAATAAACCACGACAACAATATCTTTCTAAACCTAATTTATCCATTACTTTACTTGCTTCTTTAACCATCTTCCCTCTGTCTTCTTTTGAATAGTAAATCGGGATAATTACAACCTGTATAGGTGCTAATTTTGGTGGTAATACCAGTCCTTTGTCATCTCCATGAATCATTATCATTCCTCCTATCAATCTCCATGAGACTCCCCATGATGTTTGCCATGCAAAAATTTCAGCATTGTTTTCATCAAGATATTTTATGTTAAATGGTTTGGAAAAATTCTCTCCTAGAAAGTGGGATGTTCCCATTTGAAGTGCCTTGCCATCTGGCATTAGTGATTCAAGTGTAGTTGTGTAAACTGCACCAACAAACTTATCTTTCTCACTTTTTTTTCCAATTATCACAGGAATAGCCAGTTCTTCTTCTATGGTTTTTTTGTACAGTTGTAAAATATCAGCAACTTCTTTTTCAGCTTCATCTTTATTTGCATGAACCGTATGACCCTCTTGCCACAAAAATTCTGATGTCCTAAGAAACGGTTTTGTACCTTTAATCTCTGCCCTCAAAGCAGTATTCCAAAAATTAATTTTTAATGGTAAATCCCTCCAACTCTTTATCCATTTGGAATAAAGTGAATATGCAAGTGTTTCAGATGTGGGGCGTAGTGCAAGTTTGTCACCCAATTCTGAGTTTCCTGAATGTGTGACCCAGAAAACTTCAGGATTAAATCCTTCAAAGTGCTCTTTTTCTTTTCCAAGCAATGACTCCGGGATTAATACAGGCAAAAATCCATTCTTGTGACCAGTTTCTTTAAGTTTTTTATCAAGAGAGCCTTTGATTGATTCCCAAATAGAATAGCCATCAGGCCTTAATACAATTAATCCCTTAACTGGTGCATAATCTGCAAGTTCTGCCTTGATGACTACCTGTGTATACCATTCGCTAAAATTATCATTTTTTGAAACTGTGATACCAACTTCTTTACTCAATCAATAATCCCATAACCACTCTGTATAATGAGCTTTTCTTAATTCATAGTTTTTATCTACCTTCTTGATTATTTTATAATATTGGGTAAAATAACCAACTGGCAAAAAATAGCAGAAAAAATACTATCACTGGATAAAAAGACAAGATTTGTCGCTATAATAGATTTGAAAGGAAATATCATTGAGG
>CAYMTF010000005.1:0-11706 GCA_964393295.1 uncultured Methanosarcinales archaeon
AAAAAAAGAAAAAAATAACTAAGCACCTAATGAACCAGATGATAATCCCTTCCTTTGGATAATCTGTGTCCTTACTTTATCTTGAAGTTCCATTGGTAATTTCTCAAAATCTTGAGAGATTAAACTACTATTACCACGTCCACCTGTTGCACTCCTAAGGTCATTACTCCACCCAAACAATTCACCAACTGGCATTCTTGCTTTTACAACATTAATATCTCCTTCTTGTTCCATATCTAATAATTGGCCCCTTCTAGAAGAAATTAATTTTGAAACTTCACCAACATAATCTGTTGGCGCTTCAATCCTTGTAATTTGTAATGGTTCATATAAAACTGGACCAGCTTGCATAACGGCTGCTCGGATACCTTCTCTTACTGCAGGGTACATCTGTGCTGGACCTCTGTGAATAGCATCTTCGTGTAATTTACAATCCATTAACCTAACCTTCATATTTATACAAGGATCTTTAGCTAATGGTCCTGCTTTCATCACATTCTCAAAAGTATCTAATACCATCTCTAAGATCTCATTAATATGTACAATACCTCTTGTATCGTCAATGAACATATTACCCTCGTATACTGCCCTAACATTACTCGCAGCCTTAGCATCCCAACCAACATTATCTCTTAAAAACTCAGTTACAGCTGGATCTTTTCTTTTGAATCTTCCAGAGGGCATTTCACCAGTTTGAATACCTTTAACGATCTCATCTTCTAATGGTTCAACAATAAAATATAATTTATTATGTTTATTAGGAGATTTACCTTCCATCTCAGGGCTTGTTTTTGTAATCGCTTCCCTATATACAACAATAGGTGGAGATGTTTTTACATCCACTCCTTTCTCAGATTTAATCCTATTCTCGATAATTTCTAGATGTAATTCACCCATCCCGTGCATTAAATGTTCACCAGTCTCCTCATTAATTTCAATCTTTATGGTTGGATCTTCCTTTTGAACCTGTCTTAATACTTCAATTAATTTAGGCAAATCAGCTGGTCTTTTAGCTTCAATAGCTTTACTTACTACTGGATCAAATATATGAGATATCTTCTCAAACGGTTCATTAGGTCCACCAGAAGTGGCGGTCTCCCCAGGAACTGCTCCTTTCAAACCACTAACCCCAATAATATTACCGGCTGATGCATAATCCACAATAGCTCTTTTTGCACCATTATAGATATATACTTGCTGAACTCTGCTAGTATTTCCCACCATATTCAAAGACATAGCATCTCCTTTCTGTATTCTCCCAGAGAATAGCCTACCTGCAGCAATTTCACCTGCTTGAGGATCAACAACAACTTTTGTAACTACAAAAAAAGTTTTCCCATCAGGGTTACAACTAACTAAATTCTTACCATCAGTTGATTCTAAATCACCTTGCCATAAATGAGGTACCCTATAAGCTTGAGCTATTTTAGGATTAGGGTGATGTTCAACAACCATGTTTAATACCACCTCATGAAGTGGGGCTTTTTTAGCTAATACCTTGTAAGCTCCTTCTTCACCTTGATAAGCATCAATTATATCTTTAAAAGATATCCCATTCTTTTGCATATATGGGACGCTTAAAGCCCAATTATGAAACGCAGAACCAAATGCAACAGTACCATCTTGTACTTTTACCATCCATCTTTCAAATTGATCTGCAGGAACTAGCCCTTTAATTATATTGTTTACTTGTGCAATTTGTTTAACAAACCGTTCTTGCATCTGTTGCGGAGTTAATTGTAACTCTTTGATTAATCTATCAACTTTATTAATGAATAAAACTGGTTTAACTTTTTCTCTTAAAGCCTGTCTTAATACTGTCTCAGTCTGAGGCATTGCACCTTCTGAAGCACAAATTAATACTATTGCACCATCAACAGCCCTCATTGCTCTTGTTACGTCACCACCAAAATCAACGTGTCCAGGAGTATCAATTAAAATAATCAGAAATTCTTTTTCTTCTACTTTATGCACCATAGAAACAGCAGCTGAATCAATTGTTATACCCCTCTCTGCCTCATCATCATGAAAATCTAATTGTCTAGCTTTACCTGCTAATTCTTCACTCATCATACCCGCCCCTGAAAGCAAATTGTCTGAGAATGTTGTTTTACCGTGATCAATATGTGCACAGATAGCAATATTCCTTATCTGTTCAGGATTCTCCATAATCCTCGTCACTTGATCAACCATTTTTTCTGCCATATTAATTTTTACCTCGTTAATTTATTATAGTTACTTATTTGATCCTTACAAAACATGTAACTCGTGTACAGTTTTATAAGAATGAAATTCTTTATCATCGAACCAAAGTTCAATCTCTTTTTTTGCTTCTTCTATATTCCCAGACGCATGAATTAAATTTTTAATAGATTTATTCACTGAATCAGTATACGAATAAGAATGGTGAGCAAAATCCCCTCTAATAGTTCCTGGTTGAGCAGATTTAGGTTCAGTTGCACCAACCATTTTTCTAACCAATTCAACTGCATGTAACCCTTCTAAAACCATTGCTAACACAGGACCTTCAGTAATCATAGTTTCTAAACCTGGATAAAATGCTTTCTCCACATGTTCACAATAATGCTTTTTTGCAAATTCTTTATCAACCCAATGCATTTTCATCCCTACAATTTTTAGACCAACATCTTCAAATCTAGAGATGATTCTACCAGATAAACCTCTTTGTACACCATCTGGTTTAACCAAAACTAAAGTTCTTTCTATCATATTTTATACCCCTCATAATTATTTAATATATTATGAGAAAAAGAATAAAAAGATATTAAAAATAATCAAAAAGATTATTTTTTAACTATCTTTTTCTCTTTCTCATTTTTGTAAGCTTGAGTCCATTTTGATCTCAAAGGCTTACGTTTTAATTTAATTAAGTTTTTCTCGCATTTATTAGTACAAAAACGAGCAATTTTTCCACTAGTAAAAACGTACATCTTACCAGTTCCTTTCTTAATTGAGGTTCCACAAAAAGTACAATCTGCCATTATTCAAAATACCTCATTTCTTCCTTTTTCTTTTACCCATTCTTTGTGCTTCAATTTCTGTATCAAGCAACATCAAAATATCTCCAACCCTTATAGGACCTTTAACATTCCTTCGAATGGCTTTGTTTTTATCACGACCATCGAGAATTAAAGCCATTACCTGGATTAATCCTCCCCTACTACCAGCCCTAGTAATAATCTCTTTTACTTCTGCAGGAAAAGCTGGAGTAAACCTTATCTCATTCCCACTAGATTCAGAACTGTTTTTTTTATTGTCTGTTTTCTTAGCCATTATTCAACACCAAGATTATTCTTTAGACTCTTTAGATTCTTCAGACAACGATTCAATAATAGATTTTGCATCCCCTTCTTTAACAATAGCCACAGCAGCAGTAGAAACTGGTAATCCTGCAGCAGCGCCTAAATCTTCTCTTTTAGAGATCTCTACACACAAAATGCCTTTCTCTTTACATAATAAAGGTAAATGCATAATAATTTCTTTTGGGCTAACATCCCCACCATAAGCAACTAATTTTGCGTCTCCCTTCTCAATAGCTTTTGTAGCTTCATTTGATCCTTTCCTAATCTTCCCTGTATTTCTTGCAATTTCAATTGCTTCTAAAACTTTTGCTTCGTCAACCATTTTATTTTTCTAACCTCGTGTTTATATACAATCCAAAAGATATAACCATTTTTTAGACTATATTACTAATTTTGATACAATATTTTACATACCTCAAACAAAAGAAGCACATAATTGAAAAAGGCTAGAATTTTAGAATCAAAAAAATGATCATTTAATCCGCCTCTTCCAGTTATCACAACTAGTTCATTGGCAATATTAGATTAAGAAAATGATTTATTTATAAAACTATCTGTTAATATAGGTTGATAAACAGTATAACAATATTTAAAAACTATAAACTATAAACTAATTTAATAAAAATGAACAAAAAAAATCCAAGAGTAATATTGGGATTAACTGAAGAAATAATTATCTTTTGGAATAAAGGACAAGAAAAGTTTAATAGGCAGATTGCTGTTAGAATTGATTCTGGAGCGACATCATCTTCGATAGATTCTCAATTAGCTAAAGACCTTAACCTTGGGCCAGTAATTAGAACAAGATTAGTTAAATCAGCTAGCGGGAATAATGTCAGAGAAATGATCCTTGCAGAAGTTGAAATTAAAGGAAAAGTTATAAAAGAAGAATTTTCTATTGCAGATAGGTCAAGTTTAAGTTACCCAATATTGATTGGTCAAAACATATTAAAAAAAGGAGAATTTTTAATTGATCCTATGATTGATTAAATTTATTAAAATGAAAGCAGCGGTAATATCTTTAGGAAGTAAAAGTTCAATAATGGTTGTTGAAGCTATGAGAGAATTTTATGACCAAGTTGACATGGTTAATCTTAAAGAAGTTGAAGTAGCTCTGGGAAAAGAATCAGGGATATTTTATCAAAGTGAAAAATTATCAGAATATGATTGTGTTTATGTGAAAGGATCATTCCGATATGCGCCATTATTAAGATCTATAACTAGTATGTTAGAAGGAAAAGTAGCTTATTTGCCTTTACCTTCAGCATCTTTCACTATTGTTCACAATAAATTATTAACCCATTTAGTATTGGAACAACATCAGATACCAATGCCAAGAACTTACGTTGGCCCGAACTTAGAAAGTGCAAAAAATTTATTGAAAAAAACAAATTATCCTCTTGTAATGAAATTTCCAGAAGGAACTCAAGGTAAAGGAGTAATGTTTGCTGAATCTTATGCTTCTGCATCTTCCATGTTAGATGCCTTAGGAGCTTTGAATCAACCATTTTTAATCCAACAATATGTTGAATCAGGTGGAACTGATATACGAGTGTTGGTTATAGGTAACAAAGCTATTGCAGGTATGAGAAGGAAAGCTCAAACTGAAGAAAAAAGAGCAAACCTTCATGCTGGTGGGAGTGGAGAATTGATTACATTAACCAGAGAGATTTCAACTCTAGCAATTAAAACAGCCCAAGCTTTAGGAGCTGATATCTGCGGAGTAGACATTTTAGAAGGTCCGTTAGGACCAGTTGTAATAGAGGCTAACATATCACCAGGGTTACAAGGTTTAAACTCCGTTTGTCAAATAAATATCCCTAGAGAAATAGCAAAATACTTTTATGAACAAACAATTGAGGTATTAAATAAAAGAAAAAAGGACACTAACAGAGATGTTATGAATCATCTTGACTTAGAAGATGTGTCATCTTCTGAATCACAACCCTCTCAAGACCTAATTACCAACTTAGTGTTTAAAGGTGAGAGGATATTATTACCACAATTAGTTTCTAAAATTACAGAATTTAATGAATTGGGAGATTATATGATCAAAGCTAAAAAAGGCTACTTAGAAATTAATGAATTCAAAATTTAGGTTTTATTATTTGCTAGATTAGATATTAATATAAATCCCTCCTTGTCAATCATTAATATGAGATTTGCACATTTAGCTGACTTACATTTAGGTTCTTGGCGTGAACCTAAAATGAGAGACATATCTACAACAGTTTTTCTTAATGCCATTGATAACTGTATCAATAAACAAGTAGACTTCATCATATTTGCAGGAGACTTATTCAACACTTCAATGCCGGCAGTCGACACATTAAAAATTGTCACAAAAAAACTTAAAGAATTAAAAGATAAAGATATACCGCTTTATGCCATCGCTGGATCGCACGATTTCTCCCCAAGTGGAAAAACTATGCTTGACGTTTTAGAAAATGCTGGCCTATTGGTAAATGTCTGCAAAGGAGAAATAAACAGAAATACTACACAATTACAATTGAAACTAACAATTGATAAAAAAACTGGGGCTAAGATTACAGGGATCATCGGAAGAAGAGGTTTGTTAGACAGATCTTATTATGAAAATCTTGATAGAGACATTATTGAGAAAGAACAAGGTTATAAAATATTTTTATTTCATACTACACTTACAGAACTAAAACCAAAACATTTAGAGATGATTGATTCTCAACCAGCTTCATTTTTACCCAAAAATTTTAATTATTATGCTGGTGGGCACATACACCACAAAACCTTAATTAATATCCCTGAATATGGACCAATGAGTTATCCTGGTGCATTATTCCCAAACAATTTCTCAGAATTAGAAAAATATAGTCACGGAGGGTACTATTTAATTGATGTTGAAACCAATCACGGATTACATGACAGAGAAAAAAAGTATGAGCAACAGATTGAATGGATCCCTTTAGATTTTATTAGACACAATAAATTAAAAATTAATTGTGATAATAAGAACCCATCCCAGATTTATGATGAAATAATTAATTATTTCTCAGATAAAAAAATTGAAGGAAATTTGATTACAATTAATCTGATAGGTGAAATGTCGGAGGGGAAACCTTCCGAAATAAATTTCAAAAAAATTTTTGAAGAATTAAATTTACAAGGTGCATATTTTATTATGAGGAATACCAACAAACTTACTACAAAAGAATTTGAGGAAATAAAAACTTTGCCAGATCATATCTCAATAGAAGAATTTGAAGAAAGAGTGATCAAGGAACATTTACAACAATTTAAAACTTTTACACCTGAATTAGAAACTTCCTTAAGTAAATCTTTATTACACAATCTTAATACAAAAAAAATAGAAGGAGAAAAATCTTATGATTTTCAAGAAAGAGTGTTTAAAGAGATAAAGAATTTGTTAAAAGTAGAATAAGAATCATCATTTGAAAAAAAATCTCCTAAACCACCCATCCTCATTCTCATCTTTAGAAAGATGATCCTCTAAGATCCTGATCACATCACGCCTGGTTTCCGCCCAATAAACTTTTATTGACAAAATCCTGCCAGCAGAGATTGTATTAATCCAGGCAGAAAATTCATTATTTCTCCCTTGAATATAATGGTTATATTCTTTACTAGTCATTCCTTCTAAAGATGTTTTTAAATCATCGAGAGATTTTATTAAAACACCGTTTTCTAATCTGAAAAATTTCTCCCTAGTTATATGTGGACGTTTTAGAACAGATAATTTGTTTAATCTGATTAATGACCTAAACATTGAAAACTTTTGTACAGCTAATACTAACACAAATAGTACAACTATATAACCTAATAATAAAATAAAAGATTTACTTAATTCCATAAATGTAGCATCAAACAATAATGCTCTTTTAAACATCTCAGACAATAACATGTAAGGATTATATAATAACCACTCCTTGATTGAAGCTGAAAAACTTTCTACCGGTAAAATCAAATTAGATAAAAAAGAGAATGTTCCAGCTAGAGAAATAAACGCAATGGTCGAACTTTCCTGAGTCTTAAATAGATAACCTATAAGGTGCCCTAGTAATACGAATAAAAACACCGCACAAGTTAATATTGCAAGAATAACATTAAAATTACCCATCACAGAGATACCAATATATTTTTTAGAAAGATAAAGTACCAAAGCTAGTTGAGACATTATAACAATTAAATTAGTTAAAAACATTGAACCGAAATGAGTGAAAAAATTTGTTGGTGAAGTCATATTCCTAAACAATGCCAAAGATCTTCTTTCTACAATTACTAAACTACTTGACAACATCATTCCTACAAACAGAATCATTAAAATGATATAATATGGAAACATGAATAAAGAATGATCTTCATCTGATATTACTTTCTCAATCGAGATATCAAAAGGGTTTTGAATATTTTCCATAGACAACTGATACAATAGATTACTAGTGTTACCTATCTCCTCAAGATTATTATTTAATTGAATCACTAAAGATCTAATCTCTTCGGACTGGTTAATGATCTCATCAGTCTGAGCTACTAATCCTGCAAATTGAGTATTACTAGAAGATAAATCTGAATTCATATCTTCAATCTTTTTATTTAATGAATCAATTATCCCTGAGATCTCATCGACAGCCTCGGTTATATCAGTGTTTTCCTCAGTTAGTACACCATCAAGATCCTCATAATTATCAATGAGACTACTAGAGAGATTTACTGTGTCCTCTAATTTATCAATCAAATCATCTGCAGAAGTGTAGATTAATGATTGTGACTCACTAATCTCTGTAAAATATTCTTCTGACTCTTCTACAAGGTCATCATTTGAACTTTCTAGATCTTTTTCAGATTCTTTAACAACTTCATTAATCTTTTCTGAATTCAATTCAATATTATCAACTGAATTTGGAATCTCTTTAACAAGATCAGAAGAATTTAATTGTACTACAGATAATTCACTAGCTTTTTTACCAATAGTTAACAATAAATCCTCATTTTTAGATAAAGTTACTTGTTTAGAAGTAGACCCAATTTTTTCTTTCAAAGATGAAACTATCTTTTGTACTACATTAGTTCTTGATGGGTCAACATGAAAAGTAACAGATTTTAAACTTAAGGACGGATCCACGGTAACAGTTTCTACAACTAAAGATTCATTTGAATCAAAGGAATCGTTTATCTCAACAGGATTGTCATTAATAACACCACCATTATCTTCAAAAGTTAAACAAAGGTTAATCTTTGAAGATTTAATATCAGCCACACATTGATCAAGTTCATGATACTTGATTAAAACATAAGACTCCTCATCTAAACTAGATAAGAATAAATCAGTTAAGCTATCACTTTCAACATTAACTAAACCAACTGACATTTGATAATCAACACTACTTGTTGAAAATGAAAGCATAATTAATGCAGTGATTAATATTGGTCCAAGAAACACTACAAAAGCAGAAGATTTAGATCTAAACAATAATTTGAAATCTTTCTTTAAAATTTTTAAAAATTTCAACATTATTTATTACCTCCTGCATGATCTTTTTTAGGGTGTGATACTTTATGTGACTTTTTATGACCATATTTTGCTCTTACTTGATGAACTATTGAATACTTTTTAACTTCATTATTCTTAGGCTTGTTTGAATCAACTTGTGTTTTACTAGAATCTTTCTTATTAATTTTTTTATTACTGTGCTTAATTTTAGTCTTAGGTATTTTCTTAGTCTTAACCTTACTTTTAATTTTAACTTTCTTTTTAATTGAACCTTTTTTACGTGGAGAAGGTTTTGATGGACTACTAAAGAAACCACCTATCCTCTTAATCAAACCTTTTTTCAAAAAAGAATTATTAGTATCGTTAACTGATTCCATCTTATCAGCAGTATCAATATTAATGAAAATTTTATCTAGATTTGGTTTCATAAATTCAATATCAATTATTTGTTCTTTTTGATTTTCTATCACCTTCATCAAATCATTAATCACTTCGTTGGTTCTAGTTGTTTCAATGACTAAAGTTTTATCTTTAATAGAATAACGTAACATTGACTTCCTAGTTTTAGGTTTTAATTTACTTATTAATTTTTCATATCTCCCAGGACTAGTTTTGATTAAGATTGATTCCTCAACTACGTTTTTAGCTTTAATTTCTTTTGGGTCACCTAAAGCAACCAATAAACCTTCTTTGAAAATTGCAATCCTATCGCATAAATGTTCTAATTCAACCACATGATGACTTGCCACTACAATAGTAGTACCTTTTTGATTAATTAATCTCAAAATATTCCAGATCTTATTACTAAGAACTGGATCTAAATCAGCAGTTGGTTCATCAAGAATAAGGATTTTAGGGTCATGTATTAATGAACATGCAATATCTAACCTTCTTTGCATCCCACCAGACAACTTTCCAGCTATAGTTTTCTTAGCTTGACTCAAATCAACCAAATTTAATAAATTTTCAGCATTAAGTTTTAGTGAAGTTCCAGAAAGGTTATGTAAAGCGCCAAAATACATTAAATTTTCCCACACAGTAAGTGAAGGGTAGAAACTAGGTTTTTGTGCAGCAAAACCATAAACCTCTCTTAACTCAGATCTAAATTTGTAAACAGAACGTAAGGATCTGCTATCTTGAGTATTAAAAAGGTGTAGATCTCTATAATGGATCTCGCCCATATCAGGTTTTTCAAAACCAATCAAGGTGTTTAAGAAAGTTGTTTTACCAGTTCCGCTACGACCGATTATCCCAAAAATTTCTCCAGCCCTGATATTAAAACTAACGTCATTAAGTACAAAAAAACCACCGAAAACTTTAGTAAGATGATTAATTTCAAATAGGTTGATTTCTTTGTCGTTCATTGGTGTAATTTAAGAAGAAAAAAGAGTTTTTAAAACTTGTCTGACTACTTAAAAGTTACAAGGTTTTAGAATTAAAAAAAATAAAAAAATTAACTTCTCCGTGGACGAACTTCAAAGAGATAAATTATCACTCCAATCACTGTTAAAATAAGCATCAATAATGCACCCAATTGTTGCCAACCTAAACCAGTCCTCACAGGAATCTGTTGAACAAAATTATCTGCTGCACTATCACTTATTTCTGGTTCATCTACAACTACATTATCTGGCAAAGTTTCAACTACAACATCTGAATCTATTGATTCCTCTAGTTGTTTTTCTACAGTTTCTTCAATAGGTTCTTCTACAACTATTTCTTCAACAGTAGTTTCAACAACTGGCATAGACTCGTGAATTGAGACCACATTAAGATCTGCATTTTCACCACTTGAATTTATCCCTAACAGAGTTATTTGAAGATCATAATAATTGTCCCCATCTAACTCAAATTTAGCAACTTCATTCAAAGTTAATGTAGCTTCTTGTGGCTCACTTTCAACAGTTATTTCCACACTTGTTGGAGTTACATCGTCAAGAGTGATGTAATGGTTTTCTTCATCAATAACAAATCTTAACCTATTACCAACAGCTAACGCTTCTTTTGTATAACCTTCAACAAACTGAACTTCATTCACAACATAAGTTTTAGCAGTAGCTGCTCCGCCACCGCCTCCTCCGCCACCGCCGCTAGAACCACCGCTAGATGATTCTGATGAATCGCTTGATGGAGCTGTAGTAGTTACTTTATAAGTTGAAAATCCAGTACCAGTGGAGATATACAAAGTAACTAAATCATCTTCTATTTGGTAATCAATAATATCCTCCCAACCTTCAGCACAATTATCCCCATCTTCATCACAATGATCTATCTCAATATCATGATCATCTCCAACACCATCTATTGCAAATTCTAATCTCACATAATCAGGAGAAAGTGCATCCAACAACTCATTCCATGCTTCACTTTCCATACCTAAAAAGTCATCATTAGCATCACACACAAGATTAGTTAAATCTAATGTATCAGCTGACAAAATGTTTGCATTGACAAAAGTTATGGTGTATCCTGCATCAGGGCAAGAGATCTCCAAATCTTGTGCAGTTGCATCATCTATTGTAAACTCTTGAGCAAAATCGGTTAGATCATTACCACCGAACTCAACCTCAAATCCACCTACAGGGATTTCTGCATCAACATAAAATGATGCTTCCTCAGCGTCAGTAGTAACCTCTTTACAATCACTATATACAGAGTTATCACTTACATCGACTGCGGAATACCTGAGATAATAAGTCGTATCAGCATCTAAATCAGTTACTTCAATATCATGAAATGATTTATAATCATCCTGGGTACCAACATTGTCACACCACGCTTCAGCACCACATTCAAAACCGGTATCTGTAAATGTACTATCAATCTCTGAACAACTAGCATCAGTGTACACTAAAACTTCACCTTGAGTAGGTTCATTAGTATCAAAATGTATCC
>CAYMTF010000006.1:0-11079 GCA_964393295.1 uncultured Methanosarcinales archaeon
ACAAAAAGGTTGTTATCACTGGTTCTTTTAACCCCTCTGAGAATGGTAATACAAATAATGATGAAAATGTTTTAATTTTAGAGAATCAGGAGATTGCTAAATTGTACTTGGAAGAATTTGAAAAAGTTTATTCTTTAGGTAGAGAATGATTGATAAAACTATTATTTTAGAGATTAGATGCTAAAAATCAAAATTAAAATATTAACTAGATAAGTTGCTGAACAGATTATACATAAATTCTTCTGAATTACATAAGAGATATAACCTAAATAGACAGATGTTAAAACAGCTATAACCCCAAGATATAATGAATATTGCGGTAAGAACAGAAGAGTCAAATAAAATAAAATTCCAAATAAAGAATTGGGAATTCCAAATTTTTTACCGTATTTACTATTAAAAGATTTTGAACATGAAACCTTAGAATTAATGTCACAAAAAGGTTTCGATTTTTTCTTGTGGTCATACTTCCAAGTTATTGAATAAGCATACAAAGACAAACATAAACCAATAATTGCAAAAATTTCAATAATCATCTTTTCCCAACCATATCTTTAAAAATTTTAGAGATAATATTCATCTCCTTCTTTAATGATTTTCTACCTTTCTTACTAAACATTAAAAATTCATGATGAAACTTCTTCATTTCTAACCTTTCATAGTAAAAGGCGTAAGTTAAAAATTTAATTATCACTAACAGAATAATTACCGAAATAAATACTAATAACTTATCATAAAAATGGCCCTCGAAAGTTAAAAAGGCTATAGAAGATGCTACAGATGGTGGATGGAAAATATCGAAAAGGTATAACCCCATTGTTGTTAAAGTTACAGCTATCATCACTTCAATGTTCAAACTAAAACTAAAAAGAACAGATAAAGCAGATGTCAATGAACTAACTATTAATGCTAAAAAATATGAGAGTATAACTGTACTAAGTATATTTATTTTATTAACTTTGTAATGGGTTAAAATTGCAGCAGATGCGCCTAAACAAGAAAATAAAACCAGATTTGAAGTTGTCATACTGAAGAAGAAAGTTAATATTGCAACTGCTAAACCAGCAATAAGACTTGGGATGAACCGTTCATGCCAGATTGTTCTTCTTCTTTTTAACCAGGTTTTGAAAGACATTATTTCTTAAAAGAATATTTTTTAGTACTTAAATTTTGCTGATAGGGGGAAAAAGGGATTATAAACAGTATTATTAACAAAGATATCCCTCTGGACAACCTCCACCATGGAAACTTGTTTCACTATTGTCTTCATCTTCACCATCTTCTTCACCACCAGAAGCGTCGCCATCTCCCTCACCACCTTCAGAACTTTTATCAACTAATATATCTGGATCACCAGGTGAATCAGGAGTTTTTGTTAATGCTTTATAACCTGCTAATATCATAGTTGGAACACCATAAAATCCAACTTTAATCCCAGGACCCATACCAACAACATTACCTCCTTCATCTACTATTAAAACTTGTTCTTCACTAACATCTGGGGCTTGTTGAGAATATTGTACCATCCAAAATAAAGTTACAATAGCTACACAAGCAAATATAGCAACTATAAATAAACCCGAATTATCCTTACTCATAAAATAAACCTCTTTTTTTAAAAGAATATTTTTTAGTACTTAAATTTTACTAGTGATTAAAAACTATAGAATAAAAGAATCATAAATGATTTGAACTGCTTTATTACCATCTTTAGAATTTAAGCCAAACATATAACAACGTTTTTCCTCACCACAAGAAACTGATCTAACATTAATATTATTCTCACTTAAATTAACAATAATTTCTCCCATCGTTTTTATGTCTCTACTAAGAGATTTTCCTGCAACGACTAAAGTTCCAAGGTTATCATAAAAATTTACCAAAGAATTGTCACCAACAGTTCTTTTTAATTCTTTAATGATCTCATCTGGATGACTTTTTGATTCTAAATCTTTTCCTATTGCAACTATCGAAACATCATCAACTCCAACTGGAGCATATTCAATACCAATCCCTTTACTTGAAAAGATTGAAGTAATATTATTCAATACACCTGTCATCCCATTAAGACCAGATTTTGATACACTAAAAGAACAGAAACCATCTTTATATGCAACACCTAATATTGATTCTTCTAAATCACACACTCTCTCAGTTACAACTCTTGTCCCTTGTTCTGGATAATTTTTTGTACTCCTAATGTGAATTGGAATCCCAGAATCTTCTAATGGGTGAACTGCATCCTGATGAAAAATATTGAATCCAGAGTAGGACAAATCTCTTAACTCTTTGTAAGTCATTTCTTCAATCTTTCTTGGATCTTTTACTATTCTTGGATCTGCGGAATAAATAGAACAATCTGTAAAATTCTCATACTCAATAACATCTAAACCTTTTGATAGTATAGCACCAGTTAAATCAGAACCACCAAAACTAAAAGTGGAGATCTCTCCCCTTTTGTTTACACCATAAAAACCTGGGAAAACAAGAACTCCTTCTTTTTTAACTAACTTTTTTATTTTATCATAAGATTTTTTTAACACTTTAGCATTATCATAACTATTTGAAAGAAACATAAATTCTCTCGGATCAATAAAGTTATATCCTAAACTTTTAGCTAATAACCTTGCATTAGTTTCTTCACCAAAAGCTTTCAATGAAGCCATGTAAGGTTCTGGAGAAAGGTTCTGATTGAAACGTTCAATTAATCTGTCACCAACTTCGGAACTACAATTTTTAGAGTAAACATGCTCAAACCTAGAAACAATCTCATCAATAATACATCTAGAAGGTCTATCATTTGACCTGAAACCTGCTAATTGAACTAATAATTGAGTTACTTTTGTATCACCATCAAACCTTTTTCCAGGAGCTGAAACAACAATATAACTCCTTCTATTGTCATCTTCAGTTATTTTAGATATCTGTTCTACATCTGAAAGGTTAGTTATAGAACTTCCACCATATTTTGATAAAATCTTTTCTTCTAACATGAGAGATGATTAATTTCGAATAATATTTATAAAAGTTAGTAAGATTACAAAAGATAAGATGATTATTTTACTCTCACCATCAAAAACTCTTGACCTTTCTAGAGATAATATCTTGGAAGAATTTACAACACCTAAATTATTAGAAAATACAAAAGAACTAGTTAATGAGTTCAAACAATATTCTGTTAATGATTTATCTAAAATGATGAAGATTAGTGATAAAATTGCACAAGTTAATTATGAGAGGTTTCAAAATTTTAAATTCCCATTTAACTTAGATAATTCTAAACAGGCTTTATTATCATTTAAAGGGGATGTTTACAAGAATATAGATGTAGCTAATTATTCTAAAAATGATATCTCATTTGCACAACAGAACATAATTATTCTTTCTGGTCTTTATGGGATTTTAAAGCCATTAGATCTAATTCAACCATACAGATTAGAAATGCATCTTAAAACTAAATATTGGAAAGAAAAAATAACAACATATTTTATTGAAAATTTAAAAGATAATGAAGTAATAATAAATTTGGCTTCAAAAGAATATTCTAATGCTATTGATATGAATAAAATACCTAACAAGGTAATTAATTGTGTATTCAAAGAATTCAAAGATGAGAAATATAAAATCATTGCTATCTATGCTAAAATTGCAAGAGGGACAATGACAAATTACATTATTAAAAATAAAATAACAAACATAGAAAAAATCAAAGAATTTAATGAAGATGGATATAAGTATAATGAAAAAATGTCAACAGAGAATGAATTCTTATTTCTAAGGAAAAGATAAATGGATTTTAAAAAATTGTTAGAGTGTAGTAAGGAGTATAATACCCCATTATATGTTTATGATGGAGATCTAATTAAAAAAAGATATCATGACCTTAAAAGATATATCCCATGGAAAAAATTAAAGATTTATTATGCCATGAAAGCAAACTACAATGTTGCAATCTTAAGATTGTTAAAAGAAGAAGGTGCTTACATAGATGCAGTTAGCCCAGGCGATATTGAGATGGCATTAGCTGCTAGATTTGCACCTGAAAGAATAATGTTTACTGCAAACAGAATCACTGATGAAGAAATGGATTATGTTAAACACACAGGGGTTTTATTTAATATAGGTTCTTTATCAAGGCTTGAAAAGTTTGGAGAAAAATATCCCGGATCTGAGATCTGTATCAGGTTTAACCCAATGGTTATTGCAGGGGAAAATGAAAAAGTACGTACTGGTGGAGAATCAAGTAAATTTGGAATATTTCTGAAAGATAAAACTAAAGTTTTAGAAATTTCTAACAGGTATAAATTAAAAATAGTTGGTGTTCATGAACATACTGGTTCAGGAATCCCAGAAACTGTACAAATGATGCAAGGGATGAAAAACATATTAAACATCTTGAATAAAGTAGAATTCCCTGATCTGAAATTTGTAGATTTTGGTGGAGGATTTAAAGTACCATATTTACCAGATGAAACAATGACCGATTATTCTAAGTTTGGAAAGAGGTATGGTAAAGAATTAGAAATGTATTTTGAACCAGGGAAATTTTTAGTCGCGGAATCAGGACATTTAATTGTCAAAATTACAGATATTAAACATAACCCACACAAATTGTTTGCAGGTACTGATTCAGGATTCCCACAACTAATCAGGCCAATGTTTTATCAGGCTTACCATCATATTGAAAATTTAAGTAATCCAAAAGGTAAATTAATCAAATATGATGTGATTGGTAATATTTGTGAGAGTGGAGACTGTTTTGCTACTGATAGAGAACTACCGGAGATTAGAGAAGGTGACATATTAGATATACAAAACGCAGGCGCATATTGTTATTCAATGGGTGGTGTTTATAATTTAAGACCAATGCCAGCAGAAGTATTAATTGTTAATGGTAAAGAAAAATTAATTCGTAAGAGATTAACTCATAAAGAATTAGTTAAAAAGATTATTGAAGAAATTTAGCTTGAGAAATTTCTCTCTAAATAATCAATAATGACCCCAGATTCTCCTATATATTTATCGGCAATTTTGATTACTGGAACAGAAGCTACACCACTTTTATCCAATAATTCTTTCCTTAATTCATCTTCTCGGTCATAAGAAACATTCACCTTCTGATAACTGATCTTAAGTTCGTCCAATTTTGTCCTCACTTTAGCACAAAATGGACATTCTTCAAATTGATATAATATTAATTCTGCCATAGTCTCTTAAATGATATTAAATATAAAATTGTTTTGTTTTTTAGAAGATGTTATCCAAAATATCATGAGCATTATTAGAATTGAGATGCTCTGCGATCTCTTTATTTTTTTTATTTAATAAAAAAGACATTCTTAAAGAATCCTTCTCCTGATTTGTTACCCTTGCCATTCTATCAACAAAAATTAACCCATAAGGATATCCCAAAAATATGGGATCCTGTGATTGACTAATTAAATATTTCAAGATCTCATTATTACCTTCAAATCTAAACACATGTTTTGATTTGTTATGAAGTTTAACAAAAGAGATATTATTAGTGATATGATAATACCAAATCTCTTCTGGACCAATCTTTGAGAAAATATTGTTAGGATTACCACCGTCTTCTGTAAATAATGATGATGATTTTGCTAAGGAGGATATATTTTTTGGTAAAGATTGAATTATTTCTTCTTCCCCATTAAAACTAGGTTCTAATGTTCCATCTAATAAAATGTGGTCAGAATAATTCTGTTGTGATAATTGTTTTGCTAAATTCAACTCTGCAAATCTCCTAGCCATATTAGTTACTTTTTGTATAGGAGCCCTATTGATTCCTTCTTTTATTGTTTTATCATTTGAAGAGATTGTTAATAAATTCTCTTGGATTAATTTTTGATTGTTGTTTAAAGTGAATATCTTTGAATAATAATACAAATCATTATTATGATTCTTTGCATAAGTTAACAAATAGAACTCATTTTTAATGAAACCTTCTTTTTTATTATCTTTAAATTTTACTGCAGCAATTTTGATGAAATTTAAACTAAAATTTCCTGAATTAATAATTTCTGCTTGGCCACCATCAATAAAAGTGACAGATTTGCTATTATCAGGATTGATACCTATGAAATTGTTCTTATTCAGATCTATGATATTGTTTTTAAAGAATAATTTGTCTTGAGAATTATAACTACTAATTATATTTTTAATTTCTTCAGAGATTAATTCTTGCATATCTACCCATTTAATCATCCATTTAAATTAATTTATATTTAATATGTTATAGATGGGTGAGTGATACTTATTTTTAACACTCCTTTTGTTTTACAAGAAAGAAAAAAGAAAAAATTAGTTTATAGAGCTGTTTAATTTCTAAACATGCTTTTTAATTTATAAATGTACTGTCTAATTAAGAAGAGTAGCTACTTAAGGTCTCTTTTATTGTATTAGTTTTAATGTTGTTTTCTTGGATGAACTTAAATAAATCTTCGACTTCTCCTTTATGTTCATCATAACCATCATCATTTATAGTAATACCCAAATAATATCCCTCCGGAACATCAAGTAATGATTTCTCAATATCTTCTAAATTCACATCTGGAGCTTTTCCTGTTGCATAAGGTCTAGAGTAAAGTTCTATAGATCCCTCAGAAGTTATGTGTGGTTCACTTAAAAGACTACTATCACTATCTGAAAAACCTTCAGTTTCATATAAAATCCCCTCCATCCAATCTGTTTCTTCATCAGTTATACCTGCAGTTAAAACTTCCCCCGATATAGGCAATTGATTAACAATATTTATAGCATCATCCATTGTACCAAGATATTTTGATAAAGATTTTTTTGGTATTTCATTATGTGCATTAGTGTATCCATCCCAATATTTATGACTCAACCCATGGTGATGAAATCCTAACTCATGACCATATTTTTCCCAACTTCTAACAATAGAAAGTTTTTCATTATCTTGTAAGATATACTCAGCTGTTTGAGGAATGAATTTAATAGTTAATTTTACTCCATAATCATCGGCAAGTTCAACAATGGATAGAAGTGAAGGCCAATATTTCTCTGGATAATCTAAACTTGTTGGATCTTCTTGAATTTCTGTATGGACGCCAACATGAACAACAGTCCCTTCATACAAATCTTTATCAGAAGTTGTATCAATCACTTTATCAGGTTCTATCTCAGAATTTTTATTTAAATCGCTTATACATTTCATTTTCTCAGCAGCACTAATCTCACCATCAAAATTAAGATCACATTTAATGGGGTCTTTCTGAGGTAAATCCTTTTCTGAAGAGCAAGATAAAAAAAGAATGGATAATGATAAAACAATAATAATCATAATAAAAACCTTTAAGGATTTAATCTTCATGTAGATAATGTCTTACTATATTATATAAAGATTTCTTTAATAATCCTTTTGCAACAAAAAAGTGACACTTTTTTTTAGTTCAGAGGTTATAAACCTTTTTCTCAAAAACATTACAACTTTACAAGATCCAAAAATCTTCTTGAGATCATTCTAAGTAATTCTGACCTTTGAATTTTATCAAGATCATTTTTACCATTAATTTCATTTTTTAGAATTTTTAAAACAGCAATGGTGTCTTTAGGAGTTCTTTTTAACCCTAAAATGTTTTTATCGGAGGTATTAATCTTGTTTACAAAAGATTTGTATGTATCTACCATAATTAAAATAATTAAATATAAAGATAATATAAACCTTACGGGAGAATAAATTAATCCCCTGCAACAGTTTCCATTATTTTAGCAATTACTAAGTATGGGTCAATATCAGCACAAGGACGACGGTCTTCTAAATAACCCTTATTATTCAAAGCAACCTGCCAAGGTACCCTAACACTTGCCCCCCGATCAGAAACACCAGACTTGAATTGATCAAAACGACAAGTTTCATGCAAACCTGTTAAACGTTCTTCTATACCAACCCCATAAATAGAAATATGTTCATTATGTTTATCTTCTAACTTAGAGATTATATCTTGAAAACTCTCAGTTCCTTCTCGCATTCCAATTGTAGAAAAATTTGTATGTGCACCTGCACCATTCCAATCACCTTTCATAGGTTTAGCAGATAAAGATACTTCAACACCATAATCTTCAGCAATCCTGTTCATTAAGTAACGAGCTACAATTAAATCATCAGCAACTTTTAACGGTCCTGCAGCTCCAATCTGATATTCCCATTGACCAGGCATTACTTCGGCATTGATGCCACTAATTTCTATCCCTGCTTCCATACATGCATCTAAATGTTTTTCAACAATTTCTCTACCATAAACTTTACCAGCTCCAGTAGCACAATAATATTTCCCTTGAACTTCAGGTTCACCATTCTCAGGCCAACCTAAAGGTTTACCATTTTTAAAAAAAGTATATTCTTGCTCAATCCCAAACCAGAACTTTTTATCAACATATTTCTCAGCAATATGCCTAAGATTAGCTCTAGTGTTGGTTACGTGATGGTCACCACCGGGAATATTAACCTCGTTAAGAACAATAAAATTATTACCTCCCCTGATTGGATCTAAATAATTCCTTACTGGTTGTAGAACACAATCTGAACTGTCTCCAGATGCTTGGTTGGTACTACTACCATCAAAACCCCATGTTGGAGAATTTAAATTATCAACAGTAGTGTCTTCCTTAACCTCATAAACTTTGGTCTTATTTCTAATCTCTCCCGTATCTTGTCCGCCTATCCAAAGATATTCTAACTTTGTTTTCATATATTTTTCACCTCAAAATCATAAAAAGATCATAACACTAACAGGTTATTAAATTTTTGAAGAAAAAATAGCACAAACAGTCACTAATTCCACAAAATTTATATCTTCTGTAAAGATTTAATGAAGAATGTTGTTCGAAAGTAAACAAATGTAAACTGAAAATGGTCTCAGATAAAGAAAATAAAATATTAAACTTATTGATGGAAAACTCACGACAATCATTTAGAGATATTTCTAAAAAAGCAAAAACATCAGTTGTTACAGTTATCAAAAAAGTCAAAGAGTTTGAAAAAAGAGGGATAATCAAGTCCTATTCAGCAAATTTGGATTATGAAAAATTAGGTTATGACGTTCAAGCAATAATAAATCTTAAAATTGCTAGAGGAAAATTATTTGAGGTAGAAAACAAATTAGCACACCTAGAAAATGTTTCAAATGTTTATGATACCACTGGAGATTTTGATTGTCTTGTAATTGTTAAATTTAAAACTAGAAGAGATTTAGATAAGTTCCTTAAAAAGATTCAAAAATATGATTTCATAGAAAGAACTATGACTAAATTGATATTAAATATAATCAAAGAAGAAAGTATTAAAGTTAAATAAAAAAACAAAAATATTTAAACATACAAATTAATCTTTATTTTTATGAGTGATTTATTATTTGAATTTAAACCGAACTATGTTAATGCATTAGGGCCATTAATGGCTAAGTTTACATTTTATTCTTTTATAATCACTTTTGTTTCACATTTAATTGTTGAAGTCTTAAAAAATTTTGAAATAATTAAACCAACGTTTAATACTTATATCTTTGATGCAATCATATTTTTTTCAATAATTATTTTTAAAATATTAACTGAAGCAGTAATCTTATTCAATACTAGATATCTTTTTTATAGAACTCATATTAAGAAAGAGTTTGAGTTCATAACATTAAAAAGTAATTCTGTCCCATACAATCAAATAAATAGTGTTCATCTAGACATCTCATTATGGGATCAAATCTCTAAAAGTGGAGATATTAAAATAACTTCTGCCGATGATACGCAGAAAGATTTAATCCTACATTATGTTAAAGAACCAAAAAAGGTAGAAGAAAAAATTTACAAAATCATGGAAGCATATAAAAAAAGCTAATTAATTATTGAATTTATCTTTCCTCTTAAAACTTCTTTTTGATTAAAACCAGCAATACGATCTAATTCCACTCCATCCTTATAAATTATTAAACAAGGGATACCAGTAATATCATTACTTCCTGCAATTTCAGGGTAATCTTCAGTGGATATTTTTGCAAACCTTAATTTACCTTCAAATTCTGAGTCTTTACTTAAATCTTCAAAAACTGGTGCCATAGCTTTACATGGACCACACCAACTAGCCCAAAAATCTACAATAATCAAACTCTTAT
The DNA here is from genome assembly GCA_964393295.1 of uncultured Methanosarcinales archaeon. Classification (GTDB taxonomy): domain Archaea; phylum Nanobdellota; class Nanobdellia; order Woesearchaeales; family GW2011-AR9; genus CAYFJV01. The sequence goes on from CAYMTF010000006.1 coordinate 10,143, forward strand.
CTTCCCTTACTTCTTTTTCAAAACTTTCTAAATTTAATTCTAATACCATTTATATTTACCTCAGATTAAAAAAAATTAAACATTATATATTTAAATGTTCTTTTTAGATTTTATAAAAATAAGTTTAAATCATCTCTAATACATCCTCAACACTGATTGAAGAAAATTTTTCAGGATTTTCATTAACATAAATTAATGCAGATTCATAAAACTCCCACATATTTTCAGTATATTCATCTGTTCTAAAACCAGTTTGTTCTTCCCCAAGAGATAAATCATATGGTGGTCCTAATGGATTATTTTTATCGCCATCAACCCAATAAACTGGTCCAAAAGGAGTTCCAGTGGTATAATAATTATTCTCATGCATTTTTATATTTATAAACAATCCAGTTTGTGGTTCATACCCTTCTAACCTTTCATTGATCAATTGTTCAGCATCAATTTTCCCCATCATATATTTAGAATTTTGCTCATACCATTTAATCTCTACATTCTCTGGACGAAGATATAACCCTTTATTCTCATCCCCTAAATTTAATTCCTTCCCATGAGTGACTGTAAATTTAGCTCCTTTGTCAACATAAATTTCTGCCAAAGTTTTTGCAATGTTAGAATTCCCTGAGGTATGGCCAACTGCTAAAGGAGGGTAACCAATTATATCTTTAACAAACTGATATCCGCCAGTTTCGCCAGCTATATATTCTCCCGTTTCTAAATCTAATTTATTCTCTGAATAACTTATTAATGTGTTGTATAATTCTTGATTATCCATTCCACTTAAACCAACATTATCAAAACCACTATACATTGGCATCGGAGGTCTAAAATGGTAAGATATAGAAACAACATCTGAATTGATCATCTTTTCAACTAAATCTGGATAGTCATTAACATAATTGTGTAAAGTTGTTCCAGTAAGATATATGTCAATAGG
>CAYMTF010000007.1:0-3801 GCA_964393295.1 uncultured Methanosarcinales archaeon
GGGGGGATTAATGTATTTTCCTTTTGGTTTTCTGATAAAATTGTATTAAAAATGTACAAAGCAAAAGAAGCTGACCGTTCTGAACATTCAAAATTATATGACATGGTTAAAGATATCACTATCAGGGCAAAATTACCAATGCCAAAAGTATACATTGTACCAAGTCAGCATCCTAACGCTTTTGCAACTGGAAGGTCACCAAAACATGCCGCTATTGCATGTACTGCAGGTATTATCAACCTACTTAATGATCATGAATTAAAAGGAGTTCTCGCTCACGAATTAGCCCATGTTAAAAATCGTGACACTTTAATTTCTACTATAAGTGCAACCATCGCAGGAGTAATCTCTTATTTAGCAATGATGGCAAGGTGGGGAGCAATCTTTGGAGGATTTGGAGGTAATAAAGATAGAGGGAACATACTTGAATTATTAGCTTTAGCAATTATTGCACCTTTAATGGCACTAATTATTCAAATGGCCATCTCTAGAAGTAGAGAATTTTTAGCTGATGAAACTGGTGCCAAATTTTTACATGATGGTTCAGGATTAGCTTCAGCACTTGAAAAATTAGAAAAAGGCATCCAACATAAGCCTTTAAGGCCAATGGGTACAACAGAAGCAACAGCACACCTTTTTATTGAAAATCCATTCAGAGGTAGTGGGATGTTTAAAATGTTTTCAACTCATCCAAACACAAAAGATAGAGTTCAAAGATTAAGATTGATGAAATTTTAAAAATAAGTCACTTTTTCGAAGTATTTAAAAATATATGACTATTTTTATTCAGAATGGTAAAAAAAAAGTTTTTATCACATAATGCGATGGATAAGATTATGCGGGATGCAGGTGCATTACGTGTTTCGGATGCTGCTAAAGAAGCTTTAGCAGAAGTTTTAGAACAAGAAGCAGCAAAATTGGCATCTGAAGCAAAAAGATTTGCAGAACATGCTGGTAGAAAAACTGTTACAGATAAAGATATTCATCTGGCAGCAAAAAAATAAATTTTTAAATTAATTTAGAATTTAAATTGTACAACATTATAGGTGGTTTAAAATGAGTGAATATGAAAGCAAATTAGTAAGTGTGGGATCATTAAAAAAAGGAGACACAATCATTATTGATGGAGCGGCTTGTAAGATTACTAGCACAACAACTTCACGTCCAGGAAAACATGGGCATGCGAAAGTTAACATGATGGCTGTTGGCTTATTAGATGATAAAAAAAGAAATTTAGTTATGCCGGGACACGATAAAGTTGAAGCACCAATCATTGAGAAAAAAAATGCACAAGTTTTAGCAATTAATGGAGATTCTGTAAACGTTATGGATACTGAATCATATGAAACGTTTGATCTGGAGATCCCAGAAGAGTTGAAAGATGAGATAACAGAAGGTAAAGAAGTTCTTTATTGGGTATTAATGGGATTAAAAGTAATTAAACAAGTTAAATAATCCAACAATAGTTTTAAAAAGAGTTACATTTGTGAAGAAAAAAAGGTAATCAAAAATGGGTAAATTCGAAGAAGCGGCAAATCGTTTATTAAATGACGTTTTTGTTTGTAAAATTTGTAAATCAAAGATCAGAGCTGCAAGCTTAAAAGTAAGTCAAGGGTCTATCAGATGTAGGAAATGTAGTTCTAAAAAACTGAGACCTAAACGAAAGAAATAAAAACACTAATAGGTTTTAATGTTTTTATGGAAAATAAAATTATTTCTTTTATTTTAAAATATAAGATTATATTTATATTTTATTCTATTATTGCTATATTGGTTTACATTAATAGAAAAAAAATAGACACTCAAGCTAAAATAATTATGCTTTACAGAACCAAATTTGGTCTTAAAGCAATGGATAGTTTTATCAAAAGGCACCGTGAATTAGTTATCCTACTTGGTTATATTAGTGTAGGAGTAGGATTTTTAGGGATGATCCTGATCTCATTCGAACTTCTAAAAAATTTATACAAGGTATTATTTATTGAGGGAACGGCTTCAGCTGTATCTTTAGTATTACCAGGAATAAATGTCCCTGGGTTAGGAGTATTACCTTTCTGGTACTGGATAATTGCAATCTTTTTCATTGCATTGATTCATGAATTTGGGCATGGTATTGTTGCTAGGGCTCATAATATCCCGGTAAAAAGTTCAGGATTAGTATTACTAGGACCTATCATTGGTGCTTTTGTAGAACCTGATGAAAAAGTAATGAGCAAAAAATCAGACATTGTTCAATATTCAGTGATGGCAGCAGGACCTTTCGCAAACATATTATTAGCAATAGTAGCTTTGTTATTAATGATCGGAGTTGGTGCAATTCATAACGAGATGGTAGAACCTACTGGGTTTACATTCTCAGAATATGCAGAAGGGAACATGCCAGCAGAACAAGTTGGATTATTAACTGATGTTCCCATTGTTGGAGTAGACGGGGAGGAATCATTAAAATTTGAAACTTTAGCAGAAAATTTGTATTGTAAAAGTCCAGGAGATGAGATTATTTTGAGTAGTTTTGATTCAGAAGGAGAAACAAAAAATTATACTCTCACATTGGGATCAAATCCAACTGATGAAGAAAAAGCTTATGTGGGGATCTCAAATATTGAAAATGATTTTAAAATCAAAGAGGAATACAACTATGGTGTTTGGAAAACTGCATATTATGTTTTAGATTGGTTTAAAGGGTTCTTTAAATGGCTATTCATGCTTAGTTTAGGTATTGGGATATTTAATCTGTTACCGTTACCGATTGTTGATGGGGGAAGAATGGTACAAGTTGCTTCACAAAAAATGAAAGGTAAAGATAAAGGTAATAGAATATATGGAATGATCGGATTCTTTTTCCTAGCACTATTGTTGGTAAATTTATTCTTACCTTTAATTAAAAATTTGTTAGAAAAAATGATCTAGTTTTTTATCTTTTATTTTTAAATTTATTCCTATGGAAATATTCTTTAACTCTGGTACTTCCTTTAACTTGTGCTTCTTTACCTAATTTATAATAAACCTTTTCAACTCTAGTACCCCATGAATAATCCCCTATCTCTTCAACTATTTCTTCTTCTTCAATCTCTCTAGTAGAAATCCCCTTCTTTAAATGATAATAAATACTACGTTGGCAAGCTTCTGGGAATATTTCGTTATACAATTTAGAAACCTGATAACCATAAGCTTTACCTAAGTAAAATATCATCTCAACTATATTTTGCCTAATCTGACTTTTTGTTGGTCTTCCTCGTGCCATAAATAATGAAGAGATTGAATCATTTTTATTACTTTCTCTATTTTTTAATTAGTCCTATATTTGATTTTTACCGGAATTATAATAAATAACTAATGTTTTGTTAATGGCATGAGTAAACCATTAATCTCAAAAAAGAAACAAAAAAAGATTGCAGAAGGAAATATTGACCGATTTTTTGAATTGGCAGAAGAAAAATTTTCTTCTAATAAAGGATTATCCAATAGGTATGTGACTCTTGCTCGTAAAGCAGCAATGAAAGTTAAGATTAGAATGCCTAGACAATACAAAAGAAGGTATTGTAAACATTGTTACAAATATTTAAGGACCGGCATTAATTCTAAGATTAGGGTTAATAATGGGAAAGTGATCATATCTTGTTATGAATGTAATAAATTTTCTAGAATCCCTTTAAAATGATTAAAACTCTTTTAAGTTAGAAGTATCTGGCCCTGTTTTCATCAAATCTATTGCAGAGAATATTTTCTCGATCTCTTCTTCATTCCAACCAGAATCTGATAAATGTTTTATTATAACCTCTTTCTCCAACCCGGAATCTA
>CAYMTF010000007.1:3811-8969 GCA_964393295.1 uncultured Methanosarcinales archaeon
TGCAAAACTCATTGCCTGATCTAAATTACTCGCAGCAATAGAAGTGCTATGACCTTTAGAAGGTTTATGGTGTAATAAAAACATTAAAACTGAAATTGAAATAATTATTGCAATTAGTACAATGAAAATCAGTGAGAGGTTATCTGATATTTTAGTCATAAAACTAACACTATTAGGTTGTGCTTGATCAGGTTCTACTAATCCAGTTGAAGGTGTTGTTTGAGGTTGTTGAACATAAGTTTCTTCCTGGTAAGTTTCCTGATTAGAATCTAATTCTACAGAAGTACTTGGAGTTGTAACCCCTGAATTTGAAGATACTGCAAAATAACTAAAATCACCAACACTAGCATGGTAATAAGTCAACTCTGAATCTGTGTTCAAATAAGTTGTTGATTCTTCCACCCATTCATCATTAATGTAATGAAAAAGAGAGATGTCGTTAACATCAAGATTATTCATATCTAACCAAGCATTACTTACTGCAAAATCAATATCAAATTCTTCTATATATTCTCCATCTAATGAAGAACCTTTAGTAACTTTGATATACTGATAAACATTATTAATGAACTCTTCTTCAATTTCATCTTTTTCGACAGTTTCTATTTCGACCCATACACCCTTCATATCTTTCTCAAGTATAAACTCTAAAGATTGGAACGCTACAGTTGAATCTCCAATAAATAATTCAACCAATTCACCTGCATAAATCAAAGACCAAATCTCTTTATGGAACTGGCCTTCAATATGTGTTGATACACTATTTTCAGCACCGGTTGCAGGACCACTGTTGTGTGAGTTTGAACTTCCACCTGAACCTCCTCCTCCTGAACCGCCTCCAGAACTTCCACTGCCAGAAGAGGTACAACCGCTAGTACTTGTTTCAACATAATCTTCTTCACAAATATTTGTATCAATTACATCTCTTGTTTTTGACCCGTCAGTACAATTAGACCAAGACCCATACTCCCAATTTGAAATACATTGATACACTAACGGCAAATAATCTCCTCCCATGGAGATATTATCTGAATTGTTATATGAGATATTAGTATCACCAATCAAATCTCCTGAAATGTTCCATGGGCTTACATTATAAGGTGCCACACCATTCCCATTATCTACCCCGCCATAGTTTGACCAGTAATTACCACCTGTGCAATTCCCATTAGCAATGTTAGTGTAATTAACTGAACAGCTGTAAGTTGTATTCCAGTTGTTTGTACCGTCATCATATGCATTATGTTGGTTGTCAAAATAATTATTAAAAATATTATTATCATTTGAATTAGTCAAATTAATCCCTATACTATTAGTAGAGTTTGAACCCAAGATCAAATTTGTAGTGATATTATTATTCCCCGAATCAGTGATTGAAAGACCAATTAAGTTGTCATTTAATTCATTATTATAGAAAGTGGAATTATTAGTCTCAATCAACAGTAATGCTTCTTCAGTTGAATTAGTAATTAAATTATAAGATATATTACTGCCAGTTACATTATCCAAGCCAATACCCCATCTATTATCAATTAAAGTATTACTGATAACTGAAGAATCAAACACAGGGTAATTACCATTTTCTGTGCCAAGAATAATACCATGCTTATTATTTTGTGAAATCACATTATTTTCTATTACTGTTCCAGTAGAATTACCAACCATAACACCCCAGCTGAAATTTTGAATGAAACAATCTTTCACAGTAACATTGTCAACGTGTTCTATCCTGAATGCAGTCCCAGTATTATTCCCAATTAATTGATGATCATTACAATCAAGAGTAATATCAGATAGGGATAGATTTAAACAGGTATCGGATCCAGAATAATTGAGATCATTCGCTAACCTATAGGTCTCTCCCGATTCATTAATGTTAGCACCACAATCTAATACATCAATGTATCCGCCATCACCTATACTGAAACTAGTGAAATGGGGGGTTATAAATGAATAACTACCATTCTCTGAGGTGAAATTAGAACAGCCTTCACAGATTAAACCATCAATGAAGGCTTCAGGAGTTGAAAAGTTACCAGGGTTATAAAAAGTTAATTTTGCACTTGAATTGATCGAAGTGTTACTGAAACCAGAAACATCAAAACCAATATTATTCTGTTCAATCCAAGGATTTTCTCCAAAACTTAATTCTCCTTCAAGTGTTAAATTGCTTAAGAATGTCTCATTCAACCATCTGATCTCCCCATAAGAATTGTTGTAAACTAAAAAGTTAACTGTAGTAGAGTTAGAAAAATCTAATATCTCTTCTGATTCTGCAGTAATATTGAAATTTAGGAATGTGTTGTTGTATACAGATGGAAAATCAGACCCATCACCAGAATCAAGTTTAATAATTAAACCAGCTTTAAATGTTTCATTTTCAAATATGTCTATATCTTCTTCTGACATTGGCACAGAAAGATTGACACCAGTACTATTTATCTTGAATGAAGAAAATAAGTTATCTCTGGAAGTTGAGATCACAAAAGGCCCACCAAGGTTAAAATTGTGGAAAAGATTATTTTCTGAAAAAATAGAGGAACTATTATCCCCAGAATCAAAAATGCCAGCATTAGACACTAAATAATTAAAAGAACCCTTACCAGAAGTGAAATTAGTAAAACTTGAATTAGAAGCTGCTAAGATCATAAAACTTCTATCCTCAACATTAAAATTAGAATAATTAGAGGATATACCGCCCATCATTAAAAAACTACCTTCACCATAAGAAACATTATCAAAATTTGAATTATTTGATATAATAGTTGAAGAGGAGCTACCACTAAATCTGAGGTTAGAAAATGAGGAATCATGAATTAAAGAAAAAATCGAACCAGTATTAATTGATACATCTTGATAAAAAGAATTAGTCTGGAATGGTGAGAAAATAGAAGAATTCTCTAAAGTGACATTATCTAATGTTAGTCCTGTTGTGCCCAAAAACAGTAAAGACAAAAAGTTCATGAAAATAGGGGGGCCAGACTCTACAACATCTATGGAGTCTAATTTAGAATCTTGTAAAAAAGAAGAATCTTTGATTAGAGAATTTTCTGTATGACATAATATTATCTGTGAAACATTATTATCCCAACCGATTATCTCTACTGTTTCATTGAAAAATAAAATTGGTTTATCCCCAGTGCCGGTTAAATCTTCAATCTTATGATTACAGAAACCGCCAAAACTAAGTGGGCCTTCATCCCCAGAAAAAACAAATAAGTCTATAACAGTATTATTAGCTATCAAACTATTTGTTACAGTAATATTACCTGTAAAACCAATAGAAACTCCCTCAAAACCATTATTTGTAACAGTTGAATTTGTTAAAATTGAAGAATTTGATTCTAATCTGACTCCAGAATCACCATTATTGAGAATAGTCAAATTAGTCAACAAATTCCCTTCACCCCCATATACATTCGCCCCTGATTCAGAATTGTTTATCAAGGTAGAGTCTTTCAATAGAGAATTGAAAGAATTATCAAATACTATCCCATTATAATAATTTTCAATGAAACAATTTTTAATTATTACTTCATTAGAGTCCCTTACAAATACTCCCAAATCCTCATAAAGTGATTCGTCATAATCCCCTCCTTTTTCCAATTGATCAAAATCGATAAAACCAGTCATGCTCTTACCTTGACAATCTAAAGTGATGCCATCTGCATTGACACCCATACACCCACCGACATAGTATCTTGGATCATAATCTACAGGTATATTATTGTCCCCATCATCTATGAAATAATTAATTGAAAAATTGGAATCATAAAAATTACTTGTGTTCATATCTAGTTCTATCAGAACACCATAATCTTCAGTAATGTTGGTTGTAGTAGATTTAACAGTAACTACATTACCTGAAGCAATTGTTATAGAAAAATTAGCTGCCACTGCTTCACCACCAGATGCAGAAGTTATATTTGCACCAGATATGGTAAACATAAACTCAGAGATGTCATCTTCGATATGGTAATATAATGAATTGTTCAATAAATAGATCTGGTTGTTATTCAAAAGAGAAGGATCTATCCCGGTTATATTATTGTCCAAGATATAATATTCTCCCTCGACATTTAATTCACTACAACCTGTCAGATGAACTGGTCCTTCTTCAATTGTAAAATTAGTAAAATGAGGAGTAGTAAAAGTAAAACTATCACTAGTATTACTGAGATCATAACATTCCCAACAATATTCCCCATCAATAATCGGGAAAGGATTTGAAAAATTAGAAATGTTTAGGTTGTATACTGTAATAATCGCAGTTGAATTAATTAAAGAATCACTGAATGCAGAGATATTTATATTAATACTATTGTTACTAATATTAATTGTTGAATCGTTAAGGTTACCTTTAATATCCATGTCTGTCAAAAATGATTGATTAATCCATTTTATCATCCCATGGCTATTATTATAAATTAAATGATTGTTATATAATTCATCTGTGAAATCGAAGATTTCATGTTCATCATTATCTTCAATTTCATTATTCAAAAATAAATTTTCATCTGCATGTTCCAGATATAAACCCATCTGATTTTGTGCTAAAGTTAAATTATCTAAGATATTACTTTGACTCTGGTATAATTCAAAACCATTCTCACCATTATTAAAAGAGATAGAATCTTCAAATAAGTTGTCTTTGCAATGAAGAACATTAATCCCGTGCCTGGTATTATTTCTAGTGGTCACTTCACTAATTAAATTGTCATCAGAATAGATCATGTAAATACCGTCAAGTTTATTTTTTTTCACAGTAACGTTTTCTATGACATTATTGTCGGCATTTTTCAGATAGACACCAGCTAAATCGAAACCGTCAATAACACAATTCCTGATTGAAGCATTAGTTTGTTGTTGGTCATCCCTATCTATTGATATTCCATAATCAGTTGTCCCAGTTATTTCAAATCCTTGACAATCTAATTCCACTTCGTTGTTTGTTAGGGAGAAACAATCTTGGCCATATGGGACATAGTTATTAAAGGTCACATATGGGAAAATTGATTCTCCATTGACATCTGAAAATATGGGACCACTAATAAATTCCGGCTCATTAGTTAAATTCAGATCTAACAAAGTCCCACAGTCAGTGGATATATTATCACCAGAAGAAGATAATAGTATTATAATAAATAAAGCAGAAACA
>CAYMTF010000007.1:8979-11002 GCA_964393295.1 uncultured Methanosarcinales archaeon
TTAAATTTGCGCCAGATAAATGATGAAGAGCAAAAGAGAGTATATCAGTTTTGATATTATAATAAACAGAACCATCATGGTATGTTATAGTATTTAAAGGCAAATTGCAAGCATCGACCGGCATATCATCTGATGTGAGATCTTGTGTCAATTCATATATGGTACCTTCTTCCCATAACTCTTGACAACTATTTATTTCTTCAACATTCTTACCAATAGTATATGAACTAAAATGTGGAACTTGGAAAGTGAATTCTCCAGTAATAAAACTAGAATTAATTAAAACACAATCAGAACAAAATTCTCCATTAAGATATAATCCTGGATTTGCATAATCAAAAACACCAATATATGTTAAGAGTGCAGTTGAATTTGCTTTATCACTAAAAGGAGAAACGTTGAAAGTGATATTATTATGTTCTATGAATAAATTTGTCCCGTGACCTATCGGCCCTTCTAAAGTAATGTCTTGTTCAAACATTGGATCAACTAATTTAAGCTCACCATACTGGTTTTCATAAGTCACATAATTAATATATGCGGAATTAGTTGAATCATAAATACTTGCATCAGTGTTATTGATTGCTTCCACATTGTATAAATGATTAGAATGGCTGTCGTGTAAAAAGATCCCATAATCTGAATTGTTTATGAATTATGAATTGAAAACCTCAATGTTTTGTGAGTTATCTAAATACAAACCATCAACATGATTATTTTTAGAGGTTACATTGTTTAATTTTGATAGGCTTACATTATTAAAACGGATGCCTGAATCATCATGTGCACTATCAAAGCTTGAATCTTTTAAAGAGATGCCAATAGAATCTTCTACATGAAAGTGCACATGAAGTGTGCTGTTTGTTGCCACCAAATTAGTGAAATTTATTCCTGAAGAACCATCAATTACTCCAATCCCCCCCATATGGTTACTAATTTTTACATCTGAGAAAGATATGTCATGACCAGATTCGATTTGGCCCACAAACTCTGTATTATTTATATCAATTGAATTAAACATAATATCTATTGAATCTTCTACGTAAAAAGAAGTATCACTCAAAACTTCTGAGATTGAAATATTCTCAAAAACATTATGGTTTGATTCAGAACCTACATACAAACCAGACCTAGACATATTGTTGAAATTAGAATTGTTTAAAGTGTTATGAGATGAATTTTCTAATACAAAGCCACTATAACCCCCACTATTTGTAACTTCAATTTGGTCAAACCAATTGTCATTTGAATTGATCATCACTAATGAACTCTCTGGGCACGAATCAAAAGAACTATTGGTAACAATATTGTCATCTGCATAAGCAAAGTATAACCCTGATTCGTTCCAATCGGTAACAATACAATTCCTTACTTCAAATCCTGTATTCTCTTGGATATCACGATTCAAATAGATACCCATAACAGTTGAGCCGTTTCCATCTATAGTATTTCCTTGACAATCTAAAGTTACTTGATTTGCAGAGACGTTCATACAATAACTAATAGTTGTATTGATTATACTTTGATTAAGATAATAAGTTCCCGCGGTTTCATTCAAATCAGTACAATCGCTGATATTAAACTCTTTATTTATATCATGTAAGGAATAATTTGTGAAATGCTCAACTGTGAAAGAATAATTATTTTCATCACCTGAAACCTCTGAACAAATAGTTGGAAGGCAAGAGTCCCCATCCCTTTGTGCAGCTGGTTTAACGATACCAGAAACATTATACAATTCTAAATATGCAGGTGAACTTATTTTTGTCCAATCAGCAGGATCAAAAAAACTTTCATTTAGATTAACAAGATTATGACTTATATCAAATAAAGGGTCCCCAAAATATATCTCTTCTGTAAATAACGTTAAATTATTAAGAAAAGATTCGTTTGTCCACTTTAACAGACCATATTCATTCGAATATAATAAATGATTTGTTCTCCCAGAACCGCTCTTATCTAAAATAGCATAATAATCATTATTAAGGAATAATGGGTTCCAAATAGTATTATTATCAGATAA
>CAYMTF010000008.1:0-10119 GCA_964393295.1 uncultured Methanosarcinales archaeon
TGATTCAAGGATTGAAAGATTATTATTCTTTTGGATTATCTAAAAAAGATAAAGTTGAAGTTTGGGAAGATAGAGACAAAAATTTAAAGATTTATGTTGTTAATGATGAACCTTCTTTCTTTTTTCATAATGAGCGATTAGTACCAACTTTAAGATTATTACAGAAAGATTCTTCATTATTGAAGGAAGTTGTTGTTGATATGGGTGCTGTTAAATTCGTAGTTTCTGGTGCTGATATAATGCGTCCAGGAATTGTGAGTTTTGCAGATAATATCCTTGTGGATGATTTTGTTGTTATTCTTGATGTAGGTAATAAAAAACCTTTAGCAATAGGTATTATTGGAAATTCCTCTTCTGAATTAAATGTAATCGAGAAAGGTAAAGTTGTCAAAAGTATCCATTTCATTGGTGACGATTTGTGGAAGTTGGGTTAAGGTTATATGTATATAGTTTAAGTTATTATGTGAAATAAAAGAGGTTATATATAATGGTTAAAAGAAAATCTAAAGGTAGTCTGTTAGGACGTTCTTCTAGCAGTTCTAAAGATAAAACTGGTTTATATTTGGTTAGTATAGTGGCAATTGTTGCTGTAGTGGCATTATTTTTAATGGTGAAAGGCGGAAGTTCTGAAGTTTCTGAAGAAGTAATGGTTGTTGATGAAGAAGGAAATCTAATTGGTGAAGCATCTAACGTATGGGAAGGTGGAGGAGGATTCAATGTTCATAGTGCTAAGAACATTAAAAAAAATGATCTGATGTTTGTCTCAAAATCTGCTTTTAACGAATTGGTAAGTGCGTCTGCTGAAGGGAATGATTGCCCTGAGGTTTGTTCATTACAACCGTGTGGCGGTAAATGTCCAGATTATGGTTGTTGTGATAAAGAAGATGATGGTGATGACGATGATGGTGATGATGATGACGATGATGAGGAAACAGAGGGGGATTTCAAAGTTTCAGGATTTAAATAAGGATTTTTTTTTCCTTTTCCCATCAAAAAGCAACATTTTTAAACACTAAAATATTACCTTTAAACTATGGATAAAAAACATCTTACTTTTTTAGTAGTATTTTTTGCTATTTGTTTAATTGCAGTAACTACTTTATTTTCTTTAACTTTACAAGATAATAACATCTCAGGCCAAGCAGTTGAACAAAGTTTTGATCAAGAAGGAGTTGAAGAAGTTGTTATCCTAAATGAAGATGATCTAGAAGGAGTAACTACCATAGATGATTTGTTTAACCTTTTTGATACTAACAATGATGGTTCTCTTTCATATTTAGAATTTAAAATGGCTACTAGTCTGATGGTTGAATAAAGAATTATTTCATAAATTCTATTCCAAGTTCATTTTCAATTTCACTTTTCTTATTATCGAAATAAGTACTTTCTCCACCAAATATTTGTTCAGATTTAACTCCAGTAACAATAATCATTGTTCTAATAGTTTTCCCTAGGTCTTTATAGATTTGTGCTCCCCAGATAATTTTAGCATTATCATTAAGTTTTTCAGAAACAGTTTCTACAATCATCCTAGATTCCTCTAAAGTCAAATTATCTCCACCAGAAATATTTATTAAAGCTCCAGTAGCATTAGAGATGTCAACATCAATTAAAGGATTATCTAATGCTTTTTGAACTGATTCATTAGCTCTATCTTCAGAATCTGATTCTCCCACTCCAATCATTGCAACTCCTCCTTCACCCATAATGGTTCGAACATCTGCAAAGTCTAAGTTTACTAATCCTGTCTTTGTAACAAGTTCAGCAATTCCTTTAACAGAGTTTGTTAAGATTTCATCTGCAACTTTGAAAGCTGTATGTAAAGGCAAATGTGGTGCAAGGTCTAATAATTTCTCATTTGGGATAACAATTAATGTATTAACATGTTGTTCTAATTTTTCAAGTCCAATCATTGCGTTTTCAAACCTATGGTTACCTTCCATAGAAAAAGGGATTGTAACAATACCAACTGTCAACATTCCCATTTTTTTAGCAATTTGTGCTACATATGGTGCTGAACCAGTACCAGTTCCTCCACCTAAACCACAAGTTATAAACAACATATCAGACCCTGTTAATAATTTTTTAATCTCATGTTCACTCTCTTTTGCAGATTCTTCACCAATCCTTGGATTAGAACCAGCTCCTAAACCTTTCGTTAACTCTTTTCCAATAAGCAACTTCCCATCAGAATTTGAATATAATAAGTCTTGAGCATCAGTATTTATTGCAATTGTTTGAATTCCTTCAATTCCAACTTCAGTCATTCTATTAACTGTGTTGTTACCAGCACCACCACAACCAATAACTTTAATTCTAGTTTTATTTTGTTCTATTAGTTCCTTTAATTCATCATCAACATCATTGTTAACATCTTTATGGGAGATTGGTTGTGCATGAAATTGTGGTTTTTCTTGTTTATATTGATTATATTTTTCTTGATGAGAATTATTTTGTTGCTGGTCATCGCTTTGATTATTGATATAAGTATCCATTTTTTCTACCTCTATTTAATATACCCTCACAGTATTATTTTTTTAGAACTAATTAGTTATATAAACTTTATTGTATTCGAAAAAACAACAACTCAAAGACATATATTCTATGATAATGTAATCATATTAAGAATAAAGTATAATTGGAGTATTTAACATCCTGTATTCTTCTATCCCTTTATTTTTCAGAACTCTTTCTCTTTTACGTTGTATTGTTTTTGCCATAGAAAGTGCTGTATCTGCATCACCATAAACATCTTCTGGATCTGCAGTTGTATCAGGAAATGAAGAAACTCCGATACTAACTGTAATATTAGTAGGTTCGTAGGGGTAAGGTTCTGTGTGATTATTTACTAAAGTACGGTTAATTCTATGATCTGTGAATTTATGGCTTTCTATAGAATGGTACAACCTTTCTGCAAATATTTTGCCACCATCACTACCTGTATTTGGTAATAATACACAAAATTCTTCTCCTCCAGTACGGTAAGCTTGATCTTTTGGTCTGTATAACTCAGAAAGCACTATCTGCCCAAATTGTGCAAGTATGTCATCTCCATGGAGGTGTCCATAATGGTCATTTATACTTTTGAACCTGTTTATATCCATATAAATAAAAGAGAAATCAGAACCATCTTTTTTAGCATCTGAGATAATGTTTGAAAACTCTTTGTCAAATAGAATTTTATTCCCTAAACTAGTCAACTTATCTGTATAAGCTATTTGGATTAATTTGTCAACTTTATTTTTATTAAAAGGTCCATAAAGAATTTGTTTCATCTGATTTTTAATTAAACTTAAATTTTCTCTAATTTTCAGATCACTAACTGTGTGTTGATCTTTTAATATATTTTCAAGTTTGAATGTTCCCATATTTTGATTATCAACCTTTAAAGGGATATAAACATCATTATTTATCATGAAAAGATCTCCCCCTCTTAATTGAGAAAATATAGTTTTAGAATTAAAAATATTCTCGCCTGAGATCTCTTCAAAATAATATCTCATATTTTCTGGATTGATATAATCTATAACAACCCCTTTTTTCTCAAAACTGGTTTTAATATCTTCAATAATTTGAGTAGGTTCATTATCTATTCTTATTCTATTGAGATCTAAAGATAATTCTTCTGCAAGATTTTTATTATTGATCAAGTCTTCTATTGTTGACATATATAGTACAGAACAACTGTTTTATATAAATTTTAACACAAATTATCTCAAATAGTTCTTTTTAGAAAATTATATATACTTTTTTAAATTGACTATTTCATGCCTCATGAATTAAAAGAAGAAGTTTCCGGTTCTTCAGATGTAACTAGTGAATTAGATCCTTCATTCTATTATAAAAGAAAAATTTCAAAGAAGATAAGATTACCAAACAGACCTTACAAAGCCCAACTAACTTATGATATGGGGAGCAAAGTTGCTGATATAAGGGATAAAATGGACCATATTAAATTATGTGAAAAAATAATCAATTTCTATAGCGATTTAAGTTATGTTTTAGGTCTAGCAAAAAATTTGAACAAAGGTACTATAATTGAATTGCAACATTATAAGACTAATCAACAAGCTTTAAGAAATAATTATGAAAAATTGAAAAAAAAGTATACCTTATTAAGGATTGACATTAATTTATTAATACAAACAGGCAATTTTTCATGGGAAAATATTCTTAAAGATTTTGATGTTATTATCCCTGATTTAATATTTATTGGTAACACGGCTGGAGTATTAAAAAACAAAAAAGATTGTAAAAATGAATCTGTGATATATTCTTTGAATAGGTAAATATTTATAGTGATATTTGTTGAAATCTTATCAGCAATTCTTTTGGGTATTTGTACTGGTATCTTCACCGGTTTGATCCCTGGAATTCATGTAAATTTAATCTCTGTTTTAGTGCTAAGTTTTTCAACTTTATTACTCACTTACCTTTCTCCAATTTCGTTAAGTGTTTTTATTCTTAGTTTAGCAATTAGTCATTCTTTTTTAGATTCATTACCTAGTATTTATCTTGGTGCACCTGATGAAGCACAGGCCTTGAATGTTTTGCCTGGACATAAACTTTTGAACCAAGGCGAAGGACATAACGCTGTCTTATGTACAGTAATTGGTTCTTATGGAAGTTTATTATTTTGTTTGTTCCTTTTTCCATTATTTGTTTATTTGATGAGGATAATTTATCCATATCTGAAATCTTTAATAGGATATATTCTCATCATAATTGTTTCAATTATGATATATAGAGAGAGAGGGAAGAGAATTAATAGTTTATTTTTATTTTTAATGTCTGGAGCGTTAGGAATAATTGTTTTTAGTATCCCAAATCTTAATCAACCTTTGTTCCCAATGTTAAGTGGATTATTTGGTTTTTCAATTATGTTAATTAGTTTAATGCAAAAAGCTTCAATACCAAAACAAGACGATCGTTTCCCTTTGAAATTGCAATTTAGTGGTGCAATTAAATCTATTAGTGCAGCTTCTGGAGTTGGTTTTATAGCTGCTTTTCTACCTGGTTTTGGAAATAGTCAAGCTGCAATAATTGCAAATTCTATTATTGGGGAAGCTTCTGACGAATCATTTTTAACTCTGGTTGGAGGAATTAATACTGCTAATATGTTAATAAGTATTGGTACAGTTTATACATTAGAAAAATCACGTAATGGTGCAATATTGGCAATAAGAGAATTATTGGGTTCTATCAATTTAAATATTACCATATTATTTCTTTTGGTTGCATTAATCTCTGGAAGTATAGCTGTATTAGCAACAATTAAAATATCTAAGTTATTCTCTAAAGTGATCCAAAAAATAAGTTATATTAAAATAATTTTTTCAATAATAATTTTTATAACTTTTTTAACTTTTATTTTTGATTCTTTTATTGGTTTGTTGATATTAATAACTTCAACCTTTATAGGATTAACAGCTTCAACTTTAGGTGTCGGGAAAAATCATCTTATGGGTAGTTTAATTCTACCTGTGGCACTATATTTTATTCTGTGATTTTGAAATTAATTACCATTTTATTTCAAGTTATGACGTTTTTATGACTAACTTTCTATTTTTCAAACATATTGACCAATAGGTTTAAATACAGCATATAGTCTATATGTTGTTCTTTGAGAGGAGTTGTAAAATAGGTCAAGTATGGTAATCGATTCATTAAATATCTACCCCGCAAAAGTAGATCGGAAATTTCCCTTTAGAACTAGTCAAGCAGTTCAAAATCATGTAAATGGGGTTTTTATAGAGGTAAAGACTAAAGATGGTTATGTTGGTGTTGGAGAAGCGGCTCCAAGAAGACATATTACTGGGGAAACATTAGAACAGACTTTTTCTGACATCTGTTCTATTGGACAGTCTTTAATAGGTTTAGAGACAGAAGAAGCTTTACAGATAATTTATGAGGATTTAACATTATCAAAAAAACCAGCAGTTAGTTATAGTTTAGAGATGAGTTTATTGGATATTCTAAGTAGCCGGAAAGATTTACCATTATGTGATTATTTATCTAATTTAAATATTAGTCAAAATGGGATGATATATTCTGATAAAAAAATCAAACCTGTTCAAAGTTCATATGAGTTTGTTGAAGTAGATAATTTATGTAGTAGTTATCAAGTGGGAGAATGTCCAAGTCATTTTAGTATAAGTGAGACTAAAAATTTAGATTATTGTGGTCTCATTGGAAGTGAAATAACTGGGAGAAAGTTAAAGAGAAAACTTTCTAAAAAAAATGAGGGTGGTTATAAAACAATTAGAGTCAAAGTTGGTGAACTTTCTTTAGATGAAGATTTATCTAGGTTACAAATTATGAGGGATCAATTAGGAGAGACCAACTTGTGGATTGACGTTAACCAAGGCTGGTCATTAGATCAAGCTTTAGGTATTTTACCATATTTAGAAAGTTTAAACATCTCTATGATTGAACAGCCATTAAATAGGTATGATTTAGAGGGCCATAAAACTATGAAAAATAGTACTAATATCCCTATTATGCTTGATGAAAGTATTCAATCAAGAGAAGATTTAGAGTTAACAATTTTAAATGGTTATGCTGATGCCGTTAATTTAAAATTCATGAAATTGGGAAGTTTTCCTGAGACTAAAAAATTAGCTCAATTAGCTCATTCTAACGGTTTGGAAGTTTATTGTGGTGGTTCCGCTGTAACTGAAGTTTTTGCAAGTTATGCAAGGCATATAGAGTTTGCAGTCAGTGAATTGACTTATTTTAGTTCTGGAAAAATTAGAAATTCTTCATTAAAAGAACCAATCAGTTATCCTGATATGGTTTATTCACCTCACCACCCTTTTGCTAAGAGACCATCTTCTCCTGGGTTAGGTGTTAAATTAATCCCAGAAGTTTTAAAAAAATATATCCCACAAAATTTAGAGGTTGTAGAATTAAAATGAATTCTGATTATGACATTTTAATTTGGGGTGGTAAGAAAAAGAATTCTTGTCAAGAATTTGATTTGTTAGAATCAATAATTAATCAAGACAAAAGTTGTATAATTTATAATGATAAACAGAAACATGATTGTAATGCCAAAAAGATAATCATTAGAAATATGTTCTATAGTTCTATAAAAGATTTTTCAAATTATGAGGATAACGATTCTGTTAAAAATTTACGAGAGTTAGAAAAAGAAGGTAAAATAATCAATAGTATAGATGGGTTGGTTATGGTAAGAGATAAATTTCTCATGAATGACATCTTTGAAGAACTGGATGTTCCACATATCAGAACTTATAAACTTGAAAGTGACTCTAATATCTTACTTGATTGGATAAATGATACTGAGAAAAGATCTAATAGTGGTGTTATTATTAAGGATCGTTTTGGTGGTTTAGGCAAAGGGATAGTAAAAGTAAAAAAGCAAGGGTCATTTTATTTAGCAGATATTAGTTGTGTTGAAGATTTCCAACAGAAGTATATTAATGAAACTTTTACCGCTGATGAATTAAAAGAAGTTTTTAACAAGTATCTTTGTGATTATGATCTTATTGGGCAACCATATATCCCATCTTCTTACGAGTTTTCAAATCCAGGGGAAAGTGAATCCATTAGAGTTGTAGATATTGGTGGAAAAGATTTCCTTAGTATGAGAAGAATAGCTCAATCCCCAATAAACAATATGAGTTTGACAAAAAATAATATTAGGAGTGGAGGAGTTGAGAAGACATATACTAGCGAGCAAGAGAAGTTAGTGTCTAAAAAAATAACTGAAAGGTTAGGGTTATTTTTGGTCGGTTATGATTTCATTAGAACTGAACAAGGTTTTTTTGATAATGAAGATGCGATTTATATCCCTGAGAGTATGAAAAATGATAAAGAGATCTCTGTTGTTTTAGAGGTTAATGGTTTACTTCAGTATGGAGGGATTCAGGAATTATATAGTGAAGAATGTAACATCAGTGATTTAATTGCAAAACATCTGATAGAGATTTAAAATAAAAAATTAATATCTCATTCAGTTTCTAAAGTTTCATTAGAACTTTTTTCTTTTTCAAGATTAACTTTCTCAAAACAGTCTTCTTTAATTTGATTAAAACCAATCAATTCACATAAAGTTTCATCTTGTTTTATTTTTGCAACTTTTAAATAACATACATCTATATCTAAATCATTACTCATCAAATCACAAACAGTTTCATTTTGCTCATTTTTTGCGATTTTGAGAACACACCTATCACTTTCAATAGATTCTACTTCTAGACATAACTGAGCTTGATTTGTTGCAACAGCAATCTCTGTGTAACAATCTGTTTGTTTTTCTTCTAATAATATCTTATCACAATAAGAATCTTCATTATTTGTGGTGGCATGATGATAATAACATACATTAACCCAATTTGAAACTTCAATGAGATCACACAATTCAACATTATCAGTTGATTTTGAGACACCATATATACAATATTCTTTTGTGGTAGTACTTTCGTAAATTAATTCACATACATCAACATTTTGTGTTTCTTGCGCAAGTTGAGCAACACATGAATTTTTTAAAGATGAAGAATTAATTTTACTACATTGCATGTTGTCAAAGTAACATGTATCTTTGATTGATCCTTCTAATTCAGAACAAGTGGAATCTTCCTCGGTCTCAATTGAAGGTTGTATACATGAAACTAATAATAGGCTTATGATCATCACTATGCCAATTAATAATTTTGATAATTTATCCATTTTAATCCTATTTTTGATGGTTATTATATAAACATTGTGAGAATAAAATTATTTTTAAAAAATGTGGACGGCAGGGCTCGAACCTGCGTAGACACTAAGTCACTGGGTCCTAAGCCCAGCCCGTTTGACCACTCCGGCACATCCACATTAATAATAGTTAATTTGGATAAAGTTCTTTTAAAAACTTATCGGTAAACAATTTTTTCAGTTAAAATAAGTATTTTTAATGAACATTGTTACAAATAATGATAAAGAAAAAACAAATTAAAGGTTTTTCAACAATTTAGCAACTCTCTCTCTACCAATTTCTAATATAAAAGAGGCTAATTTTGGTCCTTTATCTTTATTAACTATAACTTGATATGCTATTCTAAAAAAATCTTTAATTGGAAATTCATTATTTCTACAGAGGATATAAATCTCTTCATGTAAATCTTTATCAGTCCATTCTTTTTCATCTAATTTAGAAGCTAATTGATGCAATATCTTTTTTTCTTCATCAGCTAATGTAATTTGACATTTTTTTTGAACTGTAAACTTGAATTCTTCTGGTGCATATTTATTTAACCAATTGACAGCACATTTTGCACGTTGCTTTAACCTTTTTTTATCATGATCATTTTTTAATTGTTGTTCATAATATTTAATTGTCTTATTGATATCTAATTCATTAATTTGTAATAAAGTTGTTAGATGTCTAAAACTAGATTGGTAAGGTATCACTTTTTGTATTTTTCCAATATAACTTAGTTCATAAGTTGTTTTATGTTTTGCTTTATCTTTTTCTTTTGCATTCTCTAAGTCATAATATACTCTCTCCATTTTATCAAAATCTTCATAAATTTTGATTACATCTACATCAAAAGATATTGAAAACTCTCTATTTGGCCTAGTTCCCGCAAATAAATATCTCACCACTTCTGGTTCATAAACTTCTAATACATCATTTAAGGTAGTAACATTACCTTTAGAACTGGACATTTTCCCATCTTGTCCTTTAACATTAATAAAATCGTACATGACATAAGTAGGAGCTTCTTTTTTCCATAATGATTTAATTATTTGTTTACCCGTATCAAAACTTCCTCCGGGAGTAGAATGATCTTTCCCTCCAGGTTCAAAATCAACAGATTCATAATTCCATCTCATTGGCCAATCTGCTCTCCATTTAAGTTTGACTATAGGTTTTTTCTTAAAATTAAACTTTTCTTCATTTCCACATTCACACATATAATAGACATCATAACCTTTTAACCATTCCAATTTTTTTAAGGTGTCTTTTTTACAAGAAGAACAAAACAATGTTATTGGTAGCCATTCATCAGTTAGCTCTTTTTCTCGAAATTGATTTAAAATAGCTTTAATTTTCTCTGTGTTTTCTAATACAAATTTGATATCTTTAGAATAATCTCCGTTACGATA
>CAYMTF010000009.1:0-7070 GCA_964393295.1 uncultured Methanosarcinales archaeon
AAGCATACTTCTTTTTAGCACCTTTGTCAGAATGTTTGCCTGCAACAAAGATTGCTCTAGGAAAAAAACCTTCAAACTCTAATTCCATTGCGCCAGGAAGATTACTATTAATATCATCTACAAAATTGTGTGCTTGCTTTTTTGTTTTCTTACCTAATGCAATCATAACACTATCAGTATCTGAATAAATTACTTTGAAACCTGCATCTTCAGATTTAGTTATAACAGTTTTAATATAATCACGGGCATAAGCAGTTATTGCTCTGGCAGAATCCTTACTGTACCACCTTGCACCATAAAAACCCAAATAACCATAAAAAGAATTTGCCAAAACTTTCAAGGAATATAATTTTGATTCCAAAACTTTTGTATCTTGGCCACTTTTTGATTTTTTCTTAATCTCTTTCTTTAATTTAACCCTCTTATCAATAATACTTTCAATAACTAATGGGATGAAACTGTTCTTTTTTGAATTAAACCATAAATCTCTTCCAGGGACTTTAACAAAACCATCTTTTTCTAATCTCTTAATCTCTTTCTGATCTAATTTTTTACTTACTTCAGCTTTACTCTCACCGCAGATATTATGAGAGATAATTATTGTTGGGTAAAGGGATAAAAAATCAAAAATAACTACATCTTTGTAAATACCAGGGGTTGGTTCATATACAAAAGCTCCTTCAACAGAAATACCCATCCTTTGGCTAATATCTTTATCACTAGGTTTATTAGGATTAATAATATTAAACTGATGTTCATGCTTAATCAAATATGCTTCTACTAAACGAGAAAATTTTAACCTAATCATATCATAAAGAGGAATATCTAGCAACCTAGAAAATTCAATCATACTAGGCATTAACTTTGCACATAATTTATGGGTTAAATAAGAATCTTGTAAGTTGTATTTAGCAAAAAGATCTAATTTTTCTTCAACAAGATTATCCCAATCATCTGCAAGGGTGTCAAGATTAACTTCTGTTTTTTTTTCTCCCAACATTTCATTAGCAACATTATCTAATGAAAAACTGTCTATCTTCCAATTTTTCCCGAATATGTTACGTACAAATTTAAAAACATCAATATGAGTTATTCCGTTAATTCTAGCTTTACTATTACTAAAATGTCTACCTTTAGTACATTTTAGATCTGAATTATCTAATGAGAAATTTAGTTTTATTTTATATTTTTTAGCTCGTTCTTTGATATAGGGTAAATCAAAAGCATCAGAAAAATATCCAGTTAGAATGTCTGGCCCAAAATTGTTAACTAATTCATTAAAACGATGTAACATCTCAGCTTCACTTGCCAAAAATTCAATCTTTTTATTTTTCGAATCAAAATTTTTCCAAGTTAAAATCCGTTCAAACTTTCTACCCTGATCCTCACCATACAAAGCAATCATCAAGATTGGATTTTTCACCATATTGATAGAACGTTCCTTATTATAAGTTTCAATATCAACTGCCAGAATTTTTAAGTCATCGATAAATTTATCCTCTTTTGTAGTTGTTGTTTTTACCGGTTTAATCTCTGAAGCAATAAAAGTTTCACCATTGAATTCCCCTTCCGCTTCAAATAAACTCATTGGGCTAAGTTTATTATCCCGGATAAAAGATTGAGTTAAACTTAAATCAACCTCATAAAAAATTAATCCTTTCTTATGTAATTCTCTAATCAAATGATAACCTACATCATTATGATTAAGCATTAATTTCCAAAAGTTTTTTTCTTTACCACGAAGAACTTTTTTCTCTTTTTTCCAGGATAAAATTTTACCTTCTCCAAGCCTAATTTTACATTTGAAATCAGAAAACTCTTTCTCCAATTTAGTTGTATCAACATTATCCACACAAACATAACAATATGGCTGAAAAGAAGATTTTATTAGAACAGTTTTGCTTTTTAAATCTCCATCAGAAACCTTTCCGTAGATACCTAAACTGATATCAAAATTGTCATCCTTTTTTTTGATGTCTTCAACTATATCTAAAAAATGGAATTTAAGTTTCATGGTGTTCAATAAATAAGGTGATATGTTTTTAAATGTTCTTGTAAATAATTTATTATAAGAAAATGATCATAATTGTTTCTTAAAAAAATCGACCAATTTTCTAGTCGCTTCCTTTAAAGTTATTAATTCATCTTCACCTTGACAATAAAAACTGTGGTCAGCCCCAGGGATAATATTTAACTCTGCTACCCCTTTTTTGAAAAACCCTAATTGCTCTTTAGCTTGTTCTAATGGTACCAATTGATCTTTATCACCATGAAGTATTAATGTTGGACAACTAATTTTCCCAATTTCTTTATACACATCAAACAATCTTCCTTCAATAATAAATTTATGATTAACTTCAAAACTTCCCCAACTTCTTTCAAAAGTTTTGTAAACTTCTTTTTCCCATACTGGGTCTGGTTTGCTTAATCCAGTCTCCCCAAATTTTGATACGGAAGCTTGAATAACTAATGATTTTATCCTATCATCTTGGGGGACATACAAGTAACAAGTCATTCCGCCTAATGAATGGCCAGTCAATCCGATCCTAGAACTGTCTACATCATCTCTTAAACAGAGAAAATCTACTACACCATTCAAAATTTGTAGTTGTAAACTTACCAACATCTCTTTAATTGGAAAATCGCTCAAACCACTAGGTTTATCATAAAAATCAAACATATAAACTAAAAAACCTTGTTGCACTAATTGGTCTTTCATAAAATTAGCCCGGTAAGATATGGTCCCACTTCCAAACCCATGCACAATTATTACAGTAGGAAGATTAATATCATCTTTATGTGTTTTGTAAATATAACCGCCAACTTTCTTTTCTTGGCATAGAAAATAAACTTTTTCGCGATACATGATTATGGCCTTTTACGCAATGATTTCAAGAGATAATTCTCTTCGTCATCACTTTTTTCAAGAACAGCTTCACTTTTTTCACCATCAACAACAATAGTTTCTTTGTCATGGTCTTCAATTGTTAATCCTTCTGTCAAACTCTGAATTTGGATTAATGAATCATCAATATCAAACTCTTCAACTTTCTGTGGTTCCCATTGTAAATCTAAACCATCTTTCATTTTTCTAGGAATTATCTCTAATGAGAAATGAGGCGTTGATTGTCCTGCACCTAACCCGTTTTGGATTAATATATTAGTACCGTGTACTTGTAATCCTTCAAAGATAGAAATACTCAATTGATTAATTAAATCTGATATTTTTCGTAATAATTTTTTAGGAGTTTGTTCATAAATAGGATAATGATGTTTAGGTATCAACGTTATCTGACCAGGAGAAATAGCTGATTCTGCAACAAAAACAAAAACATCTTCATCTTGAAAGATTACCTCTACTGGTTCTTCACCTTCTATAAATTTACAATAATCGCATTTCATCTAAGTTATCCTCATTTGAATAAGTTGGCAATATCATCTAAAGATACATCAGAATTATCTTTAGGACTCTTTTCTTCTTTCTGATCTTCATCAGGTTTTTTATCTTGAACCTTGGGGGTATCTTCTGGTTCTTCAACTGGTTCCTCTTCAGTTACTTCTTCTTTTGAATCGTCAACTGTCTCTTCATGGTCCAATTCTTTAACATCCTTCTCAAGATCTTCTTCAACATGTTTAGTTAATTCTTCTTGATCTGAAAGGTCTTCTTTAATATTCATTAATTCATTAAAACGTTTTCTTACTGTTAATTTGATCTTCTTCCGATCATCCAACCCGACAACATGTTCTTCTAAATCCAATACTTTATCATCTTCTTTTCTGGGGATTACATGAATCATAAAATGTTGAGCCATTTGACCAGCGGCCTGACCATTAGCGATAAAAATATTTGTGCCGTCACAACGCATTGATTTGAGTAAAATTTGGGAGATCTCTTTAGAAACTATCATTAAATGTTGTAATTCCTCTTTAGAAACTTGAGGCATTATTGAGATGTGTTTTTTTGGTACTATCAAACAATGACCTTTGGATGCAGGATTTATATCCAAAATGACTAAACATTGGTCATCCTCATAAACTTTTTTAGAAGGTATTTTCCCATCAATAATTTGGCAGAATAGACATTGTTTTTTCTGAAGCTCAGCTAACTCTTCAGGAGACATGTTTTTTATCTTCTCTTCTAACTCTTTTTTTTGATCTTCAGAAATATCCATCACAGTTAATAAAAACCTTATTGAAAGTTATAAACTTTTCTAAGGATTAAAGCATATACTCAATTGGATCATAACTAAGAACGGAAATTTGAGAGAGTTATCTCAACAACATCCTCAAATCTCTTGAAACAGATGTTGGTTTAATGCCATATGAATCAAGTAATTTGTTATCACAACAATCTATCAGTTTGTTATTAAGATATTTATCAGAAGTATGTAAAAATCTATAAGTCCCAGGTGAATTATCTTTTACAATCTTGGATAGTTCTAACCCATTCATACCTGGCATGTGATAATCAGTTATTAATAAATCTGGTTTTTCACCATTATAAAAATTATCGGCAGCATCAGAAGGGTTATGAAAAATTTCAATGTTGTCACAATTACTGAATTTTTTCACAAAAAGAAAAATAGTTCTAGCTAAATCAGCATCATCATCCACTATATAGATCGAATTAAAAAAATGTTTATTTCCATACATATAACCAGGCATGAACCTAGTCATTTTAAAAACTTTTTGTTTAAAGTAAAAAAAAAGAATTATTGCAATCACACCTCACCATCAAGGAAAGCTTTTACATTCTTGAAGCTAGTTTTAACAAACTCATTAAAATCTAAACCACGGTCCAATAACTCTTGCAAAGCCCATTTAACATGAGTACTACCTTTAGGAACTTGAAAACCAGCTTTCTTACTCAAAAAATTAATTTGATGTAAGGCCCCAGCCCGAGCCAAGATTGAAGCTGCTGCAATCTCAACGAATTTCTGTTCACCTTTAGTTTCAGCAATATCGCCAACATTGCATCCCGGGTATTTGTCTACTACATGGGTACCGTTCCCTAAAAAATCAGCACATTGTTTATGCATCCGATTCATTAAGGGGGTTACTTTCCCAACTTCATTATATTCGTTAGGGTAAATATTAATTATCTGACAATCACACACTTTCCTGACTTCTTGAGCCATACGAAGTATCTCTTTATCTGCTAACGTTTTACTATCTGCAACACCTAATTCAAGAAGTTTTTCTCTGATTTTATCATCAGCCTTAACTGCTGCTACAACCAATCCACCAAAAGTGTCTCCTTTCAAACTTTCATCACTACCAATAACCCATCCAGATTCTTTTTTGAATTTGATAGGTTTAACTTCTTTACCAATACCATAAGAAGTTAATTGTTGAATTGTTTTTTCAACAGCTTCTTGATCACCTTGTAATAACAATTTACCTGAAGCATACAAAACTACCAACACTTTTTTCTTAATACCTTTACTATACCTTAATTGTTCATGAATAGTTTTTATTTTTAATTCTGTAAACTTGTGCTTTTTAAAATAAGAATAGATCTCTTCCGCCTTAACATCTTTAAATACTGCCATTAATTGAATAAGAATTTTTTATTGTTTAAAATTGTTTCGTGAGATTAAAAAAAATTAACTAATAAATTCATAAATCTCCTTGAAAACCATATTTTTGTTCTTATCAATTATTAGAACATGATACGAATTTGGAATCCAGACTATTTTTCTTTTTTTGGAGTTTATTTTATGACATATATAAGTCGGACAACTCAAACCTACAACTTCATCATCAGAAGATTGAAGAACCAAAACCTCTTGATTTATTTGAGGTAATATCTCTTTAGATTTTTTAACAGTTTTTAACAATTCCTTGAAAGAATAAAGTGGAACATCAGAGTAAACTATACGTTTATTCTTCTTGTTTAATCGTAAAGCTTTTTTAGAATAATTTTTTCTTTTAAACAATTTAATCTGCCTGAGAAAAAATAAGATGGTTTTCATCAATGGATCTTTTTGAAAAAAGAAAGGTGCCCCAATCGAAACTATACCTTTCACTTTTTTACTTTTATTAGCTACTAAGAAAGCTAGATTACCACCAAATGAATTCCCTACAACATAAATCTTATCACAAAAATCTTCCATCAATTTCAAAGATTTTTCCATTTCTAAAATCCAATCGTCACTATTTACTGAGAATAAACATTCAGGAGAAGAACCATGCCCAGGTAATAATGGAGCATAAACAGTAATATCTTTTTTGGAAAGATATCTTGCAACCTCTTTAAATTCCTGAGGCGTTGCAGTAAAACCGTGTATTAATAAAACTCCAATTTTTCCTTTTTTGATTAAAAATGGTTCTGCACCTTTAATTATTTTTATCTCTGGATCTTTCTTTAATTTTCTCTTTAAAAGATAAAAATTTATCCTTCGATAAAGTGATAGTAAAGTAAATGAACCTAAAATGTATTCTAACATGAATTAAGAATTGGTATAACCATATATTAAATTAACGTCTTAGTAATCGAATAATCTTCTTTGATCTGCTTCTCTCACCAACCGTTTATAAGATTCCCAAGATTTTCTGAAATATTGAGGATGTTTTAAGAAATATTTTTTAAGAAATTGTTGAGTTTTTTCATCACTCATATAACCAGAACCAAAATCTATACCAACTTCTAACTTGATATGTTCTATTTGCCGATCACGGATCACCTTTGCTATAATTGAAGCTGCTGCAACAGAGATATAATTAAGATCTGCTTTATGTTCAACAATCAGTTCTACTTTATCTTTAACTGCTTTACTTAACCTTTCATAAACATAACTTTTGTAAGAATTAATATTTGTTGAAGGACAATCCAAAATTATTTTATCGGGATTTAATTCGGAAACTATACGGGCAGAAGTTTCTGCTTCTAACCAATTAAGATTTAAATCTGGATCTTTTAATGCGTGATCAATAGCATCAGGTTCAATAACTTCAACCCTGAAATCAACAATAACTTCTTTTATCCTTTCAAATAGTTCTTCACGAACAGTCTTACTTAACAATTTAGAATCTTTAACACCCATCCATTCAAGTTTTTTAACATTTTC
>CAYMTF010000009.1:7080-8768 GCA_964393295.1 uncultured Methanosarcinales archaeon
CCATCCAGCGAAGTCTTCTTTCACCTTCTTCATCAATAGTTAAAGCTACCATAACCAAAGGTCCGATAACACATCCTTTCCCAGCTTCATCAACTCCACAAGTTATTGCCATTATAAAGGTCTTTAAAAGAAAAGATTAATTTAAATGTTTAGTGAGATTAGATATATCTGCGAGAATTTTAGTCTCATTTTCCATAGGAGGGAAATCAACATATTGATCTAACCTTCCATTTGTAAGATGAGTTAAAAAACCACTTAACATACTTAAATAAACACTATCATTATTAATCAAATCGTTTGCAGCTCTAGGTCCAACATAATCATTACCTTCGCAATAAGTTTCATACCGTACTGCAACAGGAGCAAATAACGCTCTTGCTTCTTCAAACTTTTGAAGTTTAATATGTCCATTGATATCAACTACAAGAGAATTATGTTGACTATCATCGCCATAATAGATAGTGTTAATTAATTCTTCACGCGTAAATAGATGGGGTTTAGTTAACCTGTGTATACAAGGATTAAAAGAAACACTTTTAGATTTAATTAAATCGCCATAACAGTTGTTTACTGAATAATCAGAACCATCAATAACAATAGATGAATATTCATTTATTTTTGAAACTGTTTCTTCCAATGAATCAAAGATTAAATCTTTATCTTCTATGATCCTCCAGCTTTCAATTGATCTTAATGAACCATCTTTTTGTAATCTACGTTTGTTATCAGCAAAACCAAAAAAACCAAACTTTTCAACATCAATAGAATATTTCATTTTATCTCACTACATAAACTTGTATTCAAACTTAAAGGCCAAACGCACCAGTAAATTCTTTCATACGTCTAAACTCCTCTAAAAAACCTAACCCTTTATCTGTAATATGTACCATTTTTGAGGTGGTTCTTTTTTTCTTTACTTCTTCAATCAAAATCATTTCTTTTAATATTAATTCATCCATATAATTAGTTAACAATTTATGTGAAAGGTTTGATTTATACATCAAATGAGTTGGTTTTATTTTACCACCCTTGTTTTGTATTGCAGCTAAGATATCAAAAATCAATTCCAATCTGGATCTTCTACTTGCCATATATACAACATTAAAACATAAAAAATTATGATTTAATTATCCTCCGATACACATAAAGTATCATTAAAAAACCTAATAACAATAAACTTTCTCCAATAAAATAAAAATTATCCCAGAAAAAAACAAACAAAAAGAATACCTGTGATAAAAAGATTAAGAAGAAAGCTTGTAATACCATTAAGGAATTTTTATTCTTATTACTATTAAGATAATTTTTGTAATAATTTAATACAGTTATTGATAAAATCACCAGGCTCGTTAAATAAAAAATTTCAAACTTGAAATTACTTACAAGAGATAATAATAAGATCAAATAAACAAATAATCCAATCTGAGATAATTCATGAAACCTTCTTAACCTATCTCGTGATTTCTGAGATATTAAGAAAATTAGTAACCATGCCCCAAGCATTGAAGACATTTGTATAAAGAAACCTAACCTATATAAAAGGTCATTATACAAACTATTACCTTGAGTTAAAGGTTTCACCACGTTATCTGCTGCGACCTGTAAAAAGTCAGAATAAAGAACCCCATAAGTTATTAATTTAAAAATAAAAGATAAACTAATCAATCCAAATGCTAAAGAGAAATAAC
>CAYMTF010000009.1:8778-10067 GCA_964393295.1 uncultured Methanosarcinales archaeon
AGAAGTAGTTTTGTATATCTTCCAGCTGTAACCTGCAATTAATAAAGCTATAACTAACACAATACTATCAAAAATTAAATCGATTCCATTGAACCATGCCGGTGTTGAAAATAAATTAAACATATTTTTATCTCACTCTTGTTATAACTTGACATCTATCAACACTAAATTTGGCACTAATTAGTCTAATTGTTTATTAGAATAGCCATTTAAAAAAGTTATGGAGTTTTCTTCTTAAAATGTATTCTTCAATAACTATTCATAGTTATTAATAAAGAGAAAGGTTCAATTAATTTTATTAGAACAAAATGATCTTGAAACACTCATTTTAACCTCATAACCTTTTTTTTATTTTTTAATTCTATTCAAAAGGTACTCCACTCCATAATGACCAATCCTCAGATGGAGAATAAGCACCAACAGTAAAGTTTGCAGGACGATTAACACCAAAATAACCACCACCAATACTGTTCCAATTACCAGTGCCCATGTTACTACGAGCGCCATAAATTGGGCTACCAAAAAGT
Organism: uncultured Methanosarcinales archaeon; assembly: GCA_964393295.1. Lineage (GTDB taxonomy): Archaea > Nanobdellota > Nanobdellia > Woesearchaeales > GW2011-AR9 > CAYFJV01. The sequence continues at coordinate 9,306 of CAYMTF010000009.1, forward strand.
TTCCAAGTTTTCATTACACTTTGGAAACCACCAGAATCATTAGTGAAATCCGCGCCAGGTTCAACAATTAATTCTCCTTTATAACCATTCTTCTTTAAAGTATTAACCATTCTTTTAATAGGGGTATTACCTTCCCCAGGTGCAAGATGTTCATCCTGATACCCATAATTATCATCCAAATGTACATGCCCAATCATTTTCTCTTTAGACATTTGGTCGACCATATCTACAGCCCAATCATCAAAATCTTTTTCATGGATATGCCCTCCAGAAAAAAAACGTTTTATTGTGTCATCATTGACCTTTAATATACCACTTTCACCAAACTTTGAAAACACCAATATTGGCAAAATAATGATTTGAGACTTACCTTTTTTGGTCTCCAACTTCTTATCCTTTCTTGATCAAGCCGCAAAAATTAATTAAAATTAGTATCTTTAATGTTTTCTAATTTAAAGATGACTATTAGGTAAAAAGTGGATATTGAAGAATTAGTTCAAAAACGTCTGGGCAATGGCCAAACCCTTGACCTAGAAAAAGAAAAAATAGGAGATGAGGGTGTCACAAAGCTTTCCAAAATGGAATTATCGAAGAATCTAACTACCCTATTATTAGGAGACAACGAAATAACCGATATCGGGATAAAAGCCCTTGTAAAGTCACCCTATTTGGTTAATCTTAGAACTTTGAACCTAAAGTCTAATAAAATAACTGCCGAAGGCGCACGGGCCATCGCTGAATCTCAATTTTTGGCTAAATTAG
>CAYMTF010000010.1:0-4983 GCA_964393295.1 uncultured Methanosarcinales archaeon
ATATTGAGACCAGATTAAATAAAAGATTAAAATGTACTAAAGAGATCATAAGCCCTACTATCCCTGCGAGATAGATGAAATATTCGCCCCAATTATTGTAAATGTCCAAGTCATTAATATCAAGTAATTTATTTAACATATTTAATCAAGTATTCAATTAGAAGCATATTTTATAATTATTTCCATAATAATCTAATTATCCCAGAAATTGAACCAATTAATATGATTAAAATTAATCCTATTTTTGTTTTAGAAAGAAGTAATAATGAAACTAATATCAAAGTTATCCAAGCTAAAGAATATAAAAATCTAGAGCCAAAATATACCTGTAAGCCTTCCAATTGAGGGAATGGTATTAAAAAACAAAAGGCCATGATCAAATTTACTTTTAAACCAGTAGAAGCAAAAAAGCTTTCTGGAGAAAAATAAAGGAATAGACCAAACAATGTTGCTAAAATTAAATTACCAATAAACCCGGACAATGCTATCTGAGAGTTTTCTTCATAGGAATAACCATATTGAAACTCGCCTAACCTATGTCTGACCATAAAAGATGAAATTATCCCACCTGCAAAAATTAATGGGACATTTCCTAAAGAAAATAAAGATAATAAAACTGAAGCTGCAACACCCTCCCACCAAGTTTTGAATTCAACATAATACCCTTTTTCTAACCCAGCCAATTTTTGTAATGAGATCCTAGTAAAAAAACTTATTGCCACAACAACTATTGATATGAAAAGGTATCCCAACCAATTAACTATTCTAAAACTTTCCCCCGGATGATTTATAGAAAAAATAAAACCAAATACTAAAATTAAAACTGCTAAAGAGTTTAGTTCTACCTTAGAATAACGAAAATAATCTTTTATACGGGAATATTTTTCAAAACCAATCAACATGGTATACAAATTATTTGAAGGTATTTAAATTTTGTTAGAAAAAGAGAGAGAGAAAAGAAGAATTGATCATTTTCTCATGAGTTTTATAATACTATACTCACTCCCACCACGATTAATTGATTCTTTAAAAACTATTTTAAACTTACTTGAAACCACTAGATCTAATGTTGGCCTAGTAACGAAAAGTATCTCTGATTCAGAATTAGAAACCTTGTCAAGTAATTTGTATATCTCATTTAATCGTCCTTCATCTTTTCTGGTAAGATGAAGATAAATTTTATCAAAAGATTTCCCACTTGTTGAATCTTGAAATTCACCTAATGGAGACTTTATTATTTCTAACTGATCCAACACCCCTGCTATTTTTGCATTATTTCTAGAAGCTCTAATATTTGCAAAATTCTCATCAAAAGAGATAGTTAAATTAGGTTGATCAACTGGATTGGTTTGAATATCATTACAATCATCAACTAATTTAGAAAAGAAAGGTATATGTGACAAATAATCCTCAAAAGAAGGAGACCTTAAAATTTTGTTTTGTTTAAAAAATTCTGTTTCAATAGATAAAACTGAATCTTTACAAAATAATACTAATACTGAATCATTTTTTTTCAGAGATAACTTTCTTAATAATGAATAAGCAAAATCACCTTTGAAAGATGCTTGATGTGCATATAAACGATAATCCCTAGAATCAAAATTAGACTTATTAAGTTTGAGACCAATCATAAATTCCTTACCGGTAAAATAAACTTGAAAAATTAATTGAGGATCTTTAAAATCTAATTTTAGTTCTACTTCTAATTGATCTTTAAAACTGTCTTCGATTAATGGATACAACTTTCTACAAAGATTAATCCTATTCTCATTACCTTTTAAACTAGTTATTTCTACCTTATAACTTAATATTTTATCCTTTGTACCATCAAAAAGAGGACATAATAATTTTTTTATATCAAAATTAGTAATCTCCTCTTTTTCTAAATCAAATTTAAATGAAGAAAGAAAACATGATAAAGATAATAAACTCTGATTATGTTTAAACAGGTAGATTATTTTTGAGAAGTCTTTATCCGATAAATCAAAGTAGATAGAATCTTTTTTTTGGACAAGAGAATCTATCTCTACTAATTCTTTTACTTCATTACATGAACATGAACCTAACCCCTCATTTGAAATCGAAAAAAAAGTTAACTGAGATAATTTTGAATCCATCTTTGAAATTTTAATTTTCTTTAAGATCTGGGTCTAAATTATGATCCTCAGAACTTATTTCATCTGATTCAGTTTTAAAATTAGATTCTTCGGTTGAATCTTTATTCTCAACATCATTTAAAGGTTGATCGTCATCATCTAAATCTTCAACTTCGTCATCTTCAGATCTAATCTTCGCAGAAGCTGCTAAAATGTCAAGATCTTTCATCCGCATTACTCTAACTCCTTGAGTAGCTCTGCCAATCATCGAAACTGCATTGCATTTAACTCTGATGGCTATACCATTCTTTGAAATTAACATTAAATCTTCAGAACCTTCTACAATCATCGCAACAACTACTTTACCATTCTTGTCAGTGATTTTAATATTAGTTACCCCTTTACTCCCCCGATGACATAACCTGTATTCACTTACTGGTGTCCTTTTTCCATAACCCTTCTCAGTTAAAGTTAAAATCTGAGCATCATTATTTGCAACTAATAAACTAATCACTTGATCATTCTCAGATATTCTAATCCCACGGACACCTTTTGCAGTACGGCCCATTGATCTAACTTCACTTTCGTTAAATCTACTAGCCCTACCATTTTTCGTTGCTAAAAGAATTTCTTTTTTACCGTCTGTATATTTTACACCAATCAAAGAATTGCCTTCTTCTAAATCAATTGCTCTTATACCACCGCGTCGTGGTTTGGAAAATAATTTAAGGTCAGTCTTTTTAACAGTACCATTTTTTGTTGCCATAAATAAATAACCTTCTTCAAAGTTTCTCACTGCAACAATCGCACAAATGTTCTCATCTTTACCTAATTGAACCAGGTTTGCAACATGGCGACCACGTGATTGCCTACTCCCTTCTGGGATCTGGTACACCTTAATCCAATGGACGATCCCACTATCAGTAAATATTAGTAAATATGAATGTGTTGAAACTTCCCTTACTTTTTCTACAAAATCCTCATCTTTCATACTAGTAGCAATAACACCTTTACCACCACGGTTTTGAGTACGATAAGTATCTAATGGCAACCTTTTCATATAACCAGAATTAGTGATAGTAACAACCTGGATTGATTCTTCAATAAGATCTTCCATATCCATGGTTAAATCACCATCCTGACCTATCAAAATCTTTGATTTACGATCGTCACCATACTTATCTGAAACATAAACAAATTCTTCTTTGATTATATCGTCTATTAGTTCTGAAGAAGCTAGGATCTCCCTTAAACTTTTAGCTAATTCAAAAAGATTTTTGTGTTCTGTTTTGATTTTCTCCTGTTCTAAAGAGGCTAATTTTTGTAATTTAAGGTCAAGAATTGCTTTAGCTTGGATATCAGATAAATCATAATTAGTAGTTAAAAAATTTCTTGCATCTTCAACAGTATTACTAGCCCTAATCCCAGGTATTACATCATCTAAATTATTAATGGCAACCATCAAACCTTCTAAAACATGTAGTCTCTCTTCGGCTTTTCTTAAATCATAAGCTGTTCTACGAGTTACAACTTCCCTCCTATGTAAAACATGTTGCCATAAAAAATCTTTTAGACTTAATAGTTTTGGCTCATTATTAACCAACGCTAACATGTTTAAACTGAATGAGATCCTCATTCGACTAAATTTGTACAATTGATTTAAAACAACTTGAGGGTCTGCGTCTTTCTTAAGATCAATAACTACCCTGATACCTTCACGATCGGATTCATCATTAATATTCCTTATACCAATAACTCGTTTATTTTTTACCAACTCTGCAATTTGGATGATCAAATCAGCCTTATTAACTTGATAAGGGATCTCATTAATGATTATTTTTTGATCCTCAAATTCTACTACAGATTTAATGATAACTTTTCCTCTACCTCTCCCGTAACCAGATAAAAGTTCAGCACCAACATAAATCTCTGCACCAGTAGGGAAATCAGGACCAGGGACATGTTGTCTCAATTCTTCTACAGTAATCTCTGGATTATCAATCACTGCAATTAAAGCGCTACAGACCTCGCGTAAATTATGAGGGGGAATATTAGTTGCCATCCCAACAGCAATACCAGAACTACCATTAACCAATAAATTTGGTATCTTACTAGGAAGAACTGTAGGTTCTTTCAAACTGCCATCAAAATTTTCTTTAAAATCAACTGTATCTTTCTCAATGTCTTTTAATAGTTCCTCAGAAAGTTTTTGTAATTTTGCTTCTGTATACCTCATTGCGGCTGCATTATCGCCATCAATACTTCCAAAATTTCCTTGTCCAAAAACTAAAGGATAACGTAATGAAAACTCTTGCGCCATACGAACTAAAGAGTCATAAACTGCAGTATCACCATGCGGGTGATATTTACCTAATACTTCACCAACAATTCTTGCACATTTTTTGAATGATTTGTTGTGTAACATGCCCATGTCATACATGGCATAAAGAATCCTTCTATGAACAGGTTTCAACCCATCCCTAACATCCGGTAGGGCCCTTCCTACGATAACTGACATAGCATAAGTAACATATGCAGTTTTCATCTCATCTTGAATTAATTTATGGATTACTCTTTTATTTTCCGAAGATTTTATTTGAGAATCATCCTTAGAAAAATCTTCTTCTCTTTCCGGATTTTGTTGTTCTTTTTCTGACATTTTTATTAGATAAATTGAACTGATTATTTGTTGTGATTACCCCCTTATTTTTAAGGGAATAACCATAAGAATTAAAGAAAAAACGTGCTTTATAAACCTTATGGTGAAGCAGTATAAAATTTAAAAAAAATAGAATGAAATGGTGTTATCTGAGATCTGAAAAAAGAATATAAAAAGTTGTTATAAAGACTTAATCTTTCAAAACTTGACCAATTGCCTTCTTGATTT
>CAYMTF010000010.1:4993-6925 GCA_964393295.1 uncultured Methanosarcinales archaeon
TCATTATGATTTAGAGAATCTTTTTCTTCTTGCTCAAGCAACCGTTCTGTTTCGTCAATCTCTTTATTTACTTCTTCTGCTTCTTGCAAAATATCTTGAGGAACAGATTTTAAAAAAGCTTGTTTTGATTCTTCACTTGGGAGGTCGAAATATGCAAAAAATTTCTTGGTTAATTTAACCTTGTAAGTTCTACCAAAACGTTCTTTCACAATAAAACCCATCTCAACTAACTTAGCCATATGGTCGTAAGCAGCAGGACTTCTCAATTTAATTATTTCTGATTGAACTACTGGGTATCTCCATGCAACAACAGCTAAAGTATCCATCAACGGCCTTTCAAGATCTGTTGAAGAGACTAAATTACTAACTAATGGGATAAATTCATCAAGAACCGTTAATTTCCAACCATTATCTTTTTTTATTATCTGTAAAGAAGAATATTTACTATTCGAATATTGTTGTTGTAATAATTCAATCAAACTGTTTGTTTTATCAACACTTAAATCACATAAACTAGCAATCCTTTCAGAACTAATCTCTTTACCTACAGCAAAAAGAACTGCCTCCACCTTTTTTATTGAGGATTTATTGATATCTTTTGTATTTTTAGTAACCATTTTAAACAATCTGTAGATGTTATATGACAGATAAATAGTAAATAGTATATTAATTTAATTGAAATTTAAGGTATTAAAAAAGAAAAATTAATCTTTCTTAACCAAAGAATAAACTTCTCCATCTAAACTGATCTTTTTTTGATCGATCAATTTATCTAAATAATCTCCCATTTGAGCTTCTGCTACCCCAGTAAATTTAGATAATTGGCTTAAATTAAGGTTATTTTTTGCTAATAAGATGAGAATATAATTTTTTAATAATGCTGCAGAATTTTTTTCTAAAATTTTCATCTTCATATTAAGACTTTTTGCGACCATGTCAACTTGATGGAACCTCGCCTGCATATCATTAAGCATATGAGATAACTCTGTAGAAGAAAGACCAATCTTATTTGGTTCTAATACTTCAATCAATGAAGGCATATAATCAAAACAAAAACCTATTACGTCACCATTAGTTTTGGTTTTAAACTCAATTTCTGCAAAATTTGCCCACATCTCTGCTTTTTCTTGCTTTTTAATCTTTGCAACTTCCAGACTAATGACTTCATACTTATCATCATTTTTTATTTTATCAACGTGAGATTTTAATGAATTTTCAACGTGTTCTTGAGGTTTCCCTAAAACTTCTATTACTGCCCTACAGGTTATTGTTTCCATATTAAATCATCAGTAAAACCAAGGTTTTTAAGCTTTTCTTAAGTTGCCGTTTCTGGCGTTGTCATCACAGAGTGGTTAAAAAGAGAAGATTTATAAACAGGAGAGATAATAAGGTTAATATGTCATTAGAACAAATCAACACTTACTTGTCACCTTTATCGATTAAAAGGACATACCTAGCACCAAATGAAACAAAATTTGAAGGGGTTTGTGATTCTATTAGGAGTTTTATGAATGATGAAAGCTTTGATTATGTTGGTATTTTAGGAGGGGTTGATACAAATTTCAATTATATCACCAATTTAAATCCAGATAGATCTACATTAGTAGATATGAATCCTTTTGCTTTTGAATATGCAAAAATGAGATTACAAAACCTTTCAAATATAAAACCCGATTTTAATCAAGAGCAAATATTTGATGACCTTGAAGATGTAATCCTCAGATATGCTAAAAGTAATAATATAGAAATAAGTGATTTAAGATATCTTATGAAAAGTAGGATGAAGCTAGAGAAGTATTCAGAAGAAGTTATTAAAGTACAGTAGATTAAGATAGTAGATGATAGCTGGATAGTAATATAATAAATAATAAAAATAATAATTATTAAAATATTATTATTTATATTAAATTAAAATATTTAGGTTAAAATATA
>CAYMTF010000010.1:6935-9951 GCA_964393295.1 uncultured Methanosarcinales archaeon
TATTAAAAAAAATAAAGATTTTCTTTGGACAACAAAATTAAATGACGCAAAAAGCAATATAAAAAATATCTCCTTCTCATTAAGTAATATATTAGAAGATAAATTTATGGTAGATTACAGCAAAAACATGGTGATTTATCTCTCAAATATTTTAGAGTGGCAAAAAGGCACAAATAAAGATATTGAGAATAGTATCAATTTTATGATTGAAAATAATTTCTCTAAAGTTGAAAGAGGAGTAATTATAAATTCCCATTTTGAAAGAAATAAGATATTAGGTTATTTTGGGTCTAAAATATAAAAAATTTAATTCTTAAATTATCTCACAGATAGACCGTTTGCTCCTTTAAAGTACTCAAGAAAGTTTAAAAGTAAAAAAATATTTTTAACTAGCATATGGGATGGTTCTCTAAAAAGAAAAAATCGGCTGTGCCGAGACCAATGGCTCCTAAACCAATAAGGGCCATTCAAGATCAACAAACATTAGAACTTCCACCAAGAGGAAGTTCAGAGACTGTAATAGATCCAAAAGATTTTAAGAGTGCAGCAGGAGTTGGAATACCACCTGCATCTACAATGGACCAAATGCCTGAAACACAAACTGAAGAGCCAGTTAGTCCAATGTCTGCTAATGAATTTGGATCCCAAGTTGCACCGAAGGTAGAGCAACCAAGTGTACGACCTGAAACCATTAGACCAAAAAGTTTTGATGAACCTTTTTTTACTGATATTAATATATACAAAAGAGTACTAGGAAGAGTAGAAGGGATGGAATCAGAAGTTAAATCATTGAGTGACATTAACAAGAAATTAGCAAAATCAGAATTTAATGAAGAAAAAAGTTTTACAGGTTTAAAAAGTTCAATAAAAAATATCCACGATAAATTACTATCAATGGACGAATTATTATTCAAATCTTAATTATAAAAAAGGTGATATAAAATGGAAAAAATGCCAGTATTTGTAAGGATTGAAGAGTACCAAGACGTGTTATCATTAATTAGAACAATTGAACATAAAATTGATGATTCTAAAAACACTTTATTAAAAATTAATGATCTTAAAACTGAAGAAGATGATTTAATTGGAAGATGGCAACAAGGATTAACAGAAGTTGAGAAAAAAGTAGAATTTATCAACAATTCATTAAACGAACCTGAAAGGTATTAATTAAAAAATGACTCCACCAAGAAGAAGAACCAGTACGCAAGCCAAAGTAGAATCTGAACCTTCTTACATGGTACAAATACCAGAACCAAAACTAGTTCGTAAAGATTTGTTAGAATCATTAAGAGAAGTAATTCTGATTATGCAAGCATACGAACAATTTAAAAGAATCCAAGAGGATAAGATTGGGATCTTTCAACAAATGTCAAAAGATGTTAAAGAACTAAATGGCTTGATTAGTAAACTTAAAAAATTAGTTCCTAAAGGTAAATTAAAAGCACTAGGTGAAGAAGTGCCTAGGTTAGAACTTCCAAAAGAGGAACCTAAACCAAAATTAGTTGTTTCAAAAAGTTCACCAACCAAAGTTGCACCAGCACCTAAATTAAATGAATTAGACAACCTGGAAGGGCAACTTAGAGACATTGAAAGACAACTTAAAAGTATAAATTAATTTTTATAGATGGATAAATATTTTGAAATTATAAAAAATAAATTTTATTCTTCATCTAAATCATTATTATTTGTATTAATTTCTTTGTTTATTTTTTGTACATATTTCATTTTAGTGAGTACGCTTACTTCACCAAATGCATGGGAACAAATGGAAATCTCAAAGATAATAAGCTATGACTCTTTCAGATCTGAATTAAATTCTTTTGAGGTTGCTAAAGATAGTGAAAATAATAAAATTAAAAACAAATATCTAATCTTCACTATAATGATGATAGGGATATTGGTCGCCATATTACCAATAGGTTATTTTACAATTAGATATCATGATTTTATATATGGTTACAAAATTAAAAATTCACAAATAAAATTTTTAAAAGAAGAAAAAGAAAGTCAATTTGAAGGTATTAGCAATGAAGAATTGATAAAAAAATCAACAATATTCCAAAAAAGTTATCTTACCTCTACTTTTGGATTAACTTCAATAATTAATGTAGCTCTTGGGCTATTAATAACCTACTTTTTTTCAACATATATTTACCATAATAATTATTTAGGAGTTATTATCTTTTTTATCGCGTATACGGGATTTCATTCATTCATAAAACAAGAATATTTATTCATGGATATTGAAGATATATGAAAAATATAAAAACAAATAGAGAAAAGGTTATATAACCCTCAAAAATAAATTTTATTTAATGGCTAAAAGATTAGAATCACCTTCTTCAATTAACACATTTAAACAATGTCAAAGAAAATATTATTACCAATATGTAGAAAAGCTTCCTACTGGATCATCAATACATTTAGTTCGCGGTAACATTGTCCATTCTGCATTAGAAGATTTTTATGACCTTGATTGCAGTAAATTTGATGAAAAAAATTATAATCAAAAGTTTAGTTCTGCAGTACAAAAATTATTATTATTTCATTGGATTGAATATACGCCAAAATTAGATGAACTAAACCTTAGTGTTGATAAATTAAAATTTTATTTCGAAGAAAGTATGATGATGGTAATCAATTGGCATAATCATTTCATTAAAGAACTGAATGAATATAAGGCTCAGCACCCTGAAAAATCAATCGCTGAAATTTTCAAACTTGTTTCTCCAATAAGAGAATTACAATACAAATCAGAAGAATTTCATGTTAGAGGTTACATTGATGCAATCAGAAATTACGGAGAAGAAACCCATATTATAGATTATAAAACTAACGCCAGGTCAGACCTTAAAAACAGTATAATAAGACAATTATCTATTTATGCAATCATGTATTATGAAAAACATGGGTGTTACCCTGAAAAAGTTGGTGCATTCTTCTTAAGAGACAAACTCAAAATGATAAATGTTACTCCTGAAATGATTCTTGATGCTAAGGTTGATATTGAACA
>CAYMTF010000011.1:0-5469 GCA_964393295.1 uncultured Methanosarcinales archaeon
AAAATTAAAGAATTTCAAAGTAAAATAGCTAATAAAAACATCTTAACCATTTCTTCTGTGGCAAATATAGAATTAGATAATTTATTAAAAAATATAATAAATAAGTTATAGTAAATTAGCATTAATTACTGGTGGAGCAAAAAATATTGGGGTAAATATAAGCAAACTTCTTTCCGATATTGGTTATGATATCATTATTCATTATCATAAATCTGAAAAAGAGGCTCTAAAAATACAAAAAACTCTTAAAACAAAATGTTTTTTGCTTAAAGCTGATTTAACCAATAAACAAGAATGTGAAAAATTTGCCAAACAAATAGCAATAAATTTTTCAAATTGCAGTTTGCTAGTTAATAATGCTTCAATTTTTACTGCCATTGGGATTACTGGTTTACAATTATATAAATTTGGTAAAACAACATCAATACCTTTTCTAGATGATTTCCCAGAATTAGAAACGCCATATAATATTCTTAAAAAGAATAAAGAAATTGGTTATCACACCTTATTTTTATTAGATATAAAAGCGGATAAAGATAAGTTTATGACTATAAAACAAGCAATTGATGTTCTTAAAGACATTGAATCACGTAAAAAAGAAGGAATTATTAATGATGAATTATTTGTAGTTGGATGTTCAAGATTAGGATGTCCAGATTTTAAAGTCAGAAGTGGTAAATTGAAAGAGATTAATAATATTGATTTTGGAAAATCTCCACATTGTTTAATTATCCCAGGAGATATGCATTTTTTAGAAGAGGAGATTTTAGAATTTCATAATAAAAATTAATAACTAATTATTTGTATTCTACATCCCCATTACTCATTGGATTCATTGAATCATAAATTCTTACCCACATACTGTTAATAGGATCTAACAACCAATTACTAAATTGAGCTCTTCTTTTATAACTGACATTAACACTATTACCATTATTAAACACAGCATCACTTATAATCTCATTAATAGTTTCTTCAGCTTCTAAATTTGAGATCACAGAAGCATCAGAAATAGAACTTAACTTTTCATCATCAAAAAGGTCATAATTTACAACTTTTGAATCAGAATATACTTTAAATAATTGATCGTTCTTCAACTTATTTGAGGTAAGATAAGGATTAAAGATATTATCACCATTAATATAAAGAGATTTTAATTCTTCATTATGAACATCAAGAAAATTTGATTTTAAAGCATCATCTAAAAGGTCGTCTTTCTTATCAAAATCTTTTTCGATCAATAATTCTCCTTCATTTTTAACCTCAGAACTATTTGAAAGTTTTTCTTCATAAATAATATCTACTAAGGAACTGTTCTTTCTAACATTTTTTTTTAATGACATAAATTAATTCCTCAAATAAAATTTTTAATTAGTAACTTTTACCAAAATAAAAATTAGCTTGTGCATCTTTAGAACACATGAAACATTTTGTACCTTTAGATACCTCTGAGCATTCCAGAGGACTGTTTAATGATTTTGCACCATTAGATTTATTCTTAAATTCTAATTCACATTCAGCAGTTGTACACCAAGGAGCAAAAATTAACTTTTTATTCTTAAAAGCTTTCTTTGCATCTTTTAAATTGTCAACATTAACAATACTTTCAGATAAAAAAGACTTAGCTTTAGATAACATGTCATTTTGCATCTGATCTAAAATTAAACTAATCTCTTTATCTATACCTTGAATTGGCAAAGATTGTTTCTCACCAGTGTCCCTTCTAGATACTAAAACAGTATTATTCTCTAAATCTCTCGGACCAATCTCTATTCTTAATGGGATACCTTTCAACTCCCATTCATTGAATTTCCAACCAGGGGAATAATCTTCTCTTTGATCAATATGTACAGTACATTTCTTAGAAACCTTTTTAGCAATATTTTTAGTTAATTTCAAAACTTCTGCTTTGCTATCATTAAATAGAATTGGAACAATTACTACTTGAGTCTCTGAAACTCTAGGTGGAAGAACTAATCCTTTATCATCACCATGTATTGCAAAAAGAACTCCTAGCATTCTCGTAGAAATTGCAAAAGTATTTTGCCAAATATATTGCTTTTTACCATTTTTATCAGTAAAAGTGATATCAAAAACTTTTGAAAAATTTTGACCATCATGATGAAAATCTGGCCCTTGAATTGATTTCCCATTAGGCATTAAAAATTCCATTGAAATTGTATATAAAGCACCAGCAAATTTTTCTTTATCAGACTTTTTACCAATTAAAGATGGTAAAGCTAAATAATCCTCACAAACATCTTTGTATATAGAAATTATCTGGTCACATTCTTTCTCTGCTTCTTTTTGAGTTGCAAAACAAGTATGCCCTTCATTCCAAAGAAATTCTCTACCTCTTAAAAAAGGTGTTGGATGTTTAAATTCCCACCTAACTACATTATTCCATTGATTCAAACGTAAAGGTAAATCCTTGTGAGATCTAATCCATTTAGAATATGATTCATACATTATTGTTTCTGAAGTTGGCCTAATAGCTAAACGTTCACCTAGTTTGGTATCACCACCATGTGTAACCCATGCAACCTCAGGAGAAAAATGTTCAATATGCGCTTCTTCTTTCTGTAATAATGATTCTGGGATAAAAAGAGGAAAATATGCATTTTTTATACCTATTTCTTTAAATTTTTTATCAGTTAATTCTTTTATTTTTTCCCATACATTATATGATGCTGGTTTATAGACTATACAACCAGAAACTGAAGAATAATCAGCCAGATCAGCTTTTTGAATAACTTGAGTATACCATTCAGAGAAATCTTGATCTTTCTTAACAGTTAAACCTTGAGTTTTTTTATTACCTTTAGACATATAGGAAATTAGATTAGAATGAATTTTATAAAACTTTCTTATTGAGATAAAATAATTAAGAAAAAAAAAGAAAAAAATCTTGCCACTTAGCTTTTAAGGGGGGTGGTATAAGAACTTCGAAGGCAAGATATAAATATAAAAAATAGCAATTAAGCTATAATTCTAAACCAATTCTATTCCCAACTCTTGAGTAAAAGACTGCGCTCTTTTGTGAGATTTTTGATGATCAATCTTACCTAAAATCCAAGGAGAATTTACACCAGTAATTATGGTCATAACTGTAACCTTTCCTTTCATATTGTCATCAACTCTTGCTCCCCAAATAACATTAGCATCTTCATCTAAAGATTCAGTTATTAATTCACCAATCCTTGAGATCTCTTGTAAAGTCAAATCTGGACCACCAGTTACATGAATCAAAGCACCAGTTGCACCATCATAACTAATATCTAATAAAGGATTTCCTAAAGCGCCTTTAACTGCTTCATCAACACGGTTATTAGTATCAGAACTCCCAACACCAATAGCAGCAACACCACCATTAGTCATAATAGCTCTAACATCTGCATAATCCAAATTAACTAAGCTTGGTACTGCAATAGTTTCTACAATTCCTTTGATCATAGTTGCAATTAATTCGTTTGCAACAGCAAAAGCTTGTTGGATAGGTAAATTACCTGCAATTTGTACCAGTCTGTTATTATCTATAACAATAACAGTGTCAGAAACTTGTCTTAATTGTTGTAAACCAAATTCAGCTTTATCACACCTAGCTTTCTCAATACTGAAAGGCATTGTAACTGTACCAATTACAATTGATCCAGTATCTTTAGCTACTTGAGCAACAACAGGAGCAGCACCAGTTCCAGTTCCACCACCCATACCAGCGCAAACGAAAACCATATCTGAACTTTTTAATGATTCTTTAATTTTTATTAATGACTCTTGTGCAGCTTCTGCTCCTTTAGATGGATATCCACCACAACCTAATCCTCTTGTGCAATCTTTACCGATTAAATATTTCTCGTCTGCACCAGTAATTTGTAAATGTTGGTAATCAGTATTAGTAGCAATAATCTCTGCTCCTTTAATCCCTTTTTTATATAGCCAACCGACCATATTATTACCTGCTCCACCAACACCAATAACTTTGATATTTGCTTGATTCATTGAATCAATCTCTTCACTACCAGAAGGGATGCTCCCTAACGCTTTTTCTACAATAAATTCCATTTTTTCTACCACCTCTTTGTTATACAATGTTCAAACTGGTCCCCTTTTAGTCACTTTGAATGAAGCGACTCCTGTGAAATCGAGATTACAATCTAGACTTCCCAGTAGCTAAAATATTAAATACCAGTTGTACTTTGTTATTTCTATAACAGTCAAGATCATTATAGACTTTAAACTACCGACTAACAAACACATAGAATTGACTGACTAAAACTACTAACTAAGACTAAAACTACCGACCTCAAAAGACTTTTTACAAGCAAAACAAATTTTCTTATTTCGAACAGAGTTCAAAATTTTTAAGACTATTCAGAAGAGAAAGTACTTCTACTATTTAAACTTTTTTATTCTATAGAGACATCTTCATCTCAGTTAAATGTAATTTAGAATTGCCTCTCTCGACGAGAAATGAGAAAAAACATATTTCAATAGAATAGATATCTACAGATCAATCTTTTTCTTCAGAATTTTTATTTTTAACAAATGGGTTAGGTAATTTTTCTTTTAATTTAAAAGCCAAAGATTTTAGTTTTGGTCTGGCATCTTCAATTTGTTTAACAAGTAAATTAGAAGTCGATTTAGTTGCTTTTTTAGTATTTTTAATAGCAGAGTTGACATTTTTAACTAAAGACACAGAATAATTATTAAAATAAGCATCTATATCTTTAATTTTCCCTCTCCAACCATTAAAATAAACAACAGTTTCTAAAGGATATTTAGGTGGTTTCTCTGGAATTCTTTTAGGATGGCCAACCGCAATTATTGCTTGCGGCCTTATCTCATCAGGGATTCCAAATTCCGAATTAATTTTAGTTTCATCGAAAGCGCCAATCCACCTAGTACCTAAACCCAAAGAATGTGCTTCTAATAACATATTTTGGATAGCAGCTGCACAATTTTGAATTGAATAAAGTTTTATCCCCCTCAAACCATAATATCTTTCCGCCTTCTTAGGATCTGCACACACAATTATTAATGCGAAAGCATTAGCAATTGAATATTGGTCATAAGAAATTTCTGCTAAACTTTGTTTTTTATCAGCATCCATGACAACAATGAATTTCCAATTTTGTAAATTTCCAGAACTAGATGCGTGTCTCCCTGCATCAATTATTTTAGATATTTTGTCCCAACTAACAGGTTTTGGAACGAATTCTTCAATATTTCTCCTACTTTTGATTAAATCTAAAATATCTGCCATCTAAATACACCAATTAATGAGAGATAATAGAAAAGAGTTTTTATATCTTGCTATGAAGTTGAAAAATAATATTTAGAAAACCTTCATTTCTTCGCTAAACTAACAGTTAAACCCATTACTTCAACAAATAATGAACCAGTTAAATCAGCAATTTTTTCACCAATTTGTTTTTTTGTTAATCCCTTCTCACTTTCAGAATCAATATA
>CAYMTF010000011.1:5479-9625 GCA_964393295.1 uncultured Methanosarcinales archaeon
TTTTGTTGATTTTTCTTAATACGTTAAAATGATCTGAGTTATTTTTCATATGCGATCAATATAAGAACGTAACATTTTAACCTTTACAAGCTTTTTCTGTTTGATAACCCTCTTCAAATGGTCAATAACGCCCTGATTTATCCCTTCTTTACCGATTATAATTACTGGATTTAACTTTCTCGATTCTAATTTTAATTTTGATTTATCCATAATTAAATACCAATCAAACAATAAATAGAATTATAGAAACTAATAACAGGACTAAACCTACAGCAATAGTTGGGTAAGAAATCTGTTCTGTTAAAGTGATATTTTTAAAATTTTTTAAACGGCCAATGACAAAATTAGTAATAAAAGTTACATTCTTTTTAAAATTTTGAAAAAAGAGGTTAATTTTTTTATTTAATTCAGTCATATCCATTTTTATAATTTAATTATTTAAAAAAGAAAGAAGTTTTGGTATAAAAAAGTATGTTTTTATTCCTCTTTTTTAACTGGTTCTTCTACAGCAGGGGTTTCATACAAAGAAGTAGGACCCTCTTTTGTTACTTTCATATTAATCTGAACCGTACCAATGTTCACAGATTCACCACAAACGGTTTTTCTTTTAACTAATCCTTTTTGTTTCTTATGAGCCATCTTTTTAGTTCCCCTCTTAAGACCAGAAAAACCAACACTTTTACCAATCATAATCCTCTTACGTGGTTCTTGAATACCTTTTCTCATAGGGAAACCAGCTTTATCTGAACCACCAGTAATTTCTAATTCGTAACCAGGACATCCAACAATTGAACCGTCAACAGATTCGCCAATTCTTTTTCTCATTAAAGATTCCGCATTATCTCCCGCAACCTCTTTTTGTAAACTTTTACCATCCTTTGTAGAAACTACAACTTTAAAATTTAATTCTGCTACCATACTTATATTCTCCGTTCCCGAGATTAAAGGACTAACATCCCTACAAAAAAATTGCATCTCAGCTTAATTTGTTTGAAAAGTGAGTCATTTATAAATATTCTTATTAAAATAAGCATTTATTATTAATTACATAAAGCTTACGCTAGAAAAACCACTAATAGATGGAATATAAACAAAGTTTGTATTAACTTTTGATATCACAGTTATTCACTTAAATTATTTAATTCATCTAACAATCCATCACGTTCAGAGATAAAACCTTCTAATTTAGCCTTTTTGAAAGGATTTATTTGATTCTTATCTGCATCCCATTGGAGTGGTCTCATTTTCCCTTCTAATTGAAAAAGGAGGTCCCTAATTTCACTAACTCGTTCTTGAGACATACCATAAATTTTAAATCAGTTCAATTATATAAAGATTTAGCTTGTTTTTGCTATTTTTATAAAATAATAAATAATATCATAGATCAAAACAAGATCACAAATAATAATGAAAGAAAAAAAGATAATCAAATTATGTATCATCATTAGTTTGTTAGGATTAGTTGTGCTTTATCTTTATACAGATAATTATGATCTTAAAACAATAAAATATTTAGATGAAAGTGATATAAATAAAGTTGTTAATATACAAGGAAAAGTAAGTGAAATATCCCAACAAGAGAAAATTGCTTTTATTGAAATAGAGAATGAAAAAGTTGAGATTACAAAAGTTGTACTTTTCAAAGATGAAGACATTTGGTTAAAAAAAGGGGATTATGTCTCCATCACTGGATCAGTTGAAGAATATCAAGGTGAAAAAGAGATCATAGGTAATAAAGTTGTTGTTAAAGGGCGATAAGATTTGATTAACAAGCTAAGAAAAATATTTAAACAATAAAAAAATACCACTTAGTATGGAAATATGGATGATGGGTCTGATAGGAGCTCTTGTCTTATTTCTAATATTTGCAATAGTTCTAAAAAAATATGTTAAATCATTGATTGGAGATTACGTAGCTGACGGAGCATTATCATTTGCAGACAATTTTCTTTTTGGAGCAGGAGCAGTTGGTTTAGATGTTGGAGATTGGGTAGGTGCAATAATTCTATTCAAAACTGAGAAGAAAATTTGTGGAACTCCTGTAGCTTTATTTGTTGCATGGGAAGCGACCAATTTTTTGCCAATTAGTTTAATCCCAGTTGTTGGAGAAGTAGTAGAAGTTATATTCAACCTTTTTCCTGCAGCAACAATTGGGAGAATGATGTACAGTAAAGAAAAAGATGCAAAAAAAGCAGAGAAAAAATATGAGGACAATATTGAAGCTGCAAAAACACTAGGCATTGGTACTTGGTTCAAAAAAGGAGAGATTAAAAAGTTAAAAAAACTAGAAAAACATGAGGATTTTGTAAACGAAGTTAAAAGAGGTAAAAAAGATAATGAGAAATTTTCTAAAGAACTTAGAAGTTCTGTTGAAAAATTAAACAGTGAAACCTCAAAACAGATAAAAGAATTAATTAATTCGGGAATTCAAGCGCCACCAAATTTAGTAAATATTCTTCAAGAAGGGATCAATAACACTGAGAAAAAGATTAAAGAAGCTAGAAGTGCAGAAGATGATAAAGATTTTAAGACCGCGGCCAAAGCAGCAAAAGAAGCAAAAGACATACTAAAAGAAGCTATTGGGAAGTTTAATAGTGGGATGAATAATTCTTAAGGATAATTTTTTTATTGAGTCAAACTTAAAACAGTTCTATACAATCTACTCCAAGAAATAAGATCTTTCTTAACATTACGTCTTAATATTTTGATCTTTTTTTTGTTCAATTCATCTCTTTTTTTATCTAATGCTTCAGATAAAAGGTTAATATTATTATTTAATCCTTGAGAAATTGATTCAACTAGACTGGTTAAAAGTTCTTTTCTTGTAGACATAACCAGATCCAATCTATTCATTAACAATTTTTTGTCTTCTAATAATTTCTTCTTTTTTATAGACCATTTATTAACCCTTGTAAGGTTCTTAGCCAGACCAAATTTATAACAAGTCCAAATCAACCATTTCCCTGGATCAAAATGATACCACCTTATCCCGTTTCTATAGTCATAAGCAAAAGCATGATGATAATTGTGATACCCTTCACCAAAAGTTAAAAATGCCATTATTTCATTATCAACAGCAGAGATGTTTTTATTGTAAGGTTTACGACCCCATGTATGTGCTAATGAATTAATGAACCAAGTAAAATGATGGGAAAAGAAAAGTCTTGCAAGAAAAGCAAGCATAAAACCGCCTACAAAATCATTTAAAAAAAATCCCAGAAATAAAATAGGAGCTAAACTTGTAATTAATACCAACCAACCATAATATTTATCTTGAAAGATTAATAATTTATTTTTCGTCAAATCTGGGATTATAGAATAATTTATTGGTTTCTTTTTGTCAAACATCCATAAAAAATGTGCATACCAAAACCCTTTTTTTATGGAATAGGGATCTTCATCAGAATCAACTTTATTATGGTGTACTCTGTGGTCATGCGCCCACCTAATAACAGAACCTTGAACAGCTATTGTTCCAAAGAATAGAATGAATAATTCAAATGGTTTTTTTGCAATAAAACTTTTATGAGAGTAAAACCGGTGATAACCTGCTGTGATAGACAGTTCTGACAAAACTAGGAGTAATATTGAGATTAAAATAGTTACCGAATAAACAGGGAAATAAATTAAATAGAAAGGAAGGCCAATAAACAACAATAAATGATAAGTAATCAAAAATATAGCTGAAACTAAATTTCTTTTCATATTATTAGTTATACAAATATCTATTATATTTAATCTTTACTCAAAATTCAGATAATTTTTTTTGAAAAGCTAAATTTTTCAATAATTCACTTCTATTAATTAAAATCTCTAAATTAAAACCAAACTTTCTTTTGATTAATTCTTTAGCATATTCAATCATCAACTCTTTACTTGAGAATTCTATTGATTTATTCTGTAAAGATTTCCTAGTGGATTCACGACAAACCCATACCCCAAGAGGAGTATTATATTCAGGAGTTATAAAACGAAAAGTTAAACAAGAATTTTGTCTTTTTAATCTCTTCATCTCCTCTAATATTGGTAATCTTGCGGCGTAATAACCTCCAGCAGTCTCTTCTGCATAATTCTTTCTACCATTATAATCCTCATAATCAGTAGAATATAAATGACCTCTTTTTGACCAGGGGTTAACTTCTTTTT
>CAYMTF010000012.1:0-9330 GCA_964393295.1 uncultured Methanosarcinales archaeon
AGAGAATATTGATTATAGTTGATTTCCCTGCTCCATTAGGACCAAGCAACGCAAAGAATTCTCCCCCTTTAATTTCTAGGGATACATTGTTAACTGCTTTAAGATTGTTGTATTTTTTATACAAATTTTTAATAGATATTGCTGTAGCCATTTTTTAAATTAGGAAATGCGAGGGACGAGGTTTGAACTCGCGCACCCACTAAGGGACCAGGCCCTCAACCTGGCGCATTTGACCACTCTGCCACCCTCGCATGTATAGTTATTTTTGCTAAGTAATGCTTTATAATGTTTTCTGACTTAGATTAAAAGATTAAATCCAATACCTACAAAATAACCAATTATTCCCGCTCCTAGACCTAATATTACCATCTCTAAACCAGATTTAATCCAACTTCTGTGGCTAACTATACTCTTGGTTATACCTACTAGAAAGAGTGTACTAATCGTTAATAATGACGAGATTAAAATAGCATTAAAATTATTAGAGAAGAAAAATGGGATAATTGGGAAAATTGATCCAATAGAAAATGAAAGAAACATAATAAATGCATTTTTGATAGGGTTATCAAATCTTTCTGGAGAAAGTTTTAATTTCTTTTGGATATAATTCTGGAAAAAAGTATCCTCATTATGTTCTAAAAAATGTTTACTCATAATGTCAATTTCATCCTGATCAAAACCTTCACTTTTAAGTGTTTTTGCTAATTCTTTACAAGCAAATTTAGGTCTTTTTTGAATTAATTCTTTAGTTTTTTTTATCTCGTTCTCATAAACTTCACGTTGAGATTTTGAAGACAGGTACGAACCTACTGACATAGATAATGACCCAGCAAAAAGACTAGCTAAACCAGCAAGTAGTATAGTATTTCGGCTAGAACCTGCAACCCATAAAGCAAAAATTATCCCTAAATTCGAAACTAATCCGTCTTCCATACCAAAAACAATGTCTCTCATAAAATTTTCAAGAATACTCTTTGCCTTTTTTTTAACCATTTTTGTAATTAGATTATTTTTAATCTTGTTCTACTTTGACAACTGAACAGATATCTTCTATGCATTTGGCTTTAGCCTGCCCACAATCCATAGTCCCAGGTTCACAATTTGCAGTACATAATACTCCTTGGCAATCAGGTCTTGAGTCTATATTTACAGAATCTGTTGCATGACAACAAGTTGCAGCAACACAATCCAGATCAGAAATGCATGATTTTTCTTCAATATTATTAGTTGTAACTGTACAAGAGACAAGCATTATTAATGATAAAGTCATTAAAGTTATTGTTAAAATTTTAATATTTTTCATTTTTTCACCTTCCTTGTTATAAAAATTGTTTTTTAAATCTTCTATTAGTGGAAATTTCTCCCCTTATGTTTTCATTGAACATATCAATTATTTTTCTTGGGTAATTACTAATTAGGAATGCCAATTTAATGAATGCAGTCTCAGTAATCATATCTAACTGATTACCAATCACTCCCGATTTAATTAAAGTTCTACCGGGAGAATAAACATTCATATTTATTGACCCAAAGATAGTTTGAGTTGTCATGACTACAGGTATCTTTTTTGTGAGTTTATTGATTTCTGCAATTATTTTGTTATGTTCAGATGTATGTTGATCTGATTTTTCAATGGGGATGTGACCTAATCCTGTGCCTTCTATAATTAATCCATCAAATTTAGAATAAATTTTAAATTCTTCTGCGAACATTTGGGGGTGAGCTTTTAAGATCCCAATTTTAATATTTTCTTTAAAAAGCTTGATCGATAATTTATCTGCTGATTTTTTGATGGAGATATTTTGTTTTTTGTCCCACTTTATTTGTCCATCTTTTTCAACTATTGCAATGGGTTTGGAATTGATGGCTTTAAATGCATCTCTCCTTGAGCTGTGCATTTTTCTAACTTTAACGCCCGGGATAATTGCAATTTGGTCATCATTGGTATTATTGTGCATACAAGTAGCTACACCAGAATAAGATTCATTGTTTACAATAAAATTAACGGCACCATTTAAATTAAGGAAAGAATCACTACTTCCTCTGTCAGAGCTTCTTTGGGCACCAACTAATAAGATAGGAATCGTTAAACCTTCTAACATAAAACTTAATGCGGATGCAGTATAATGAAGTGTATCGGTCCCATGTGTAATTATTATCCCATCAGTTCCTAATTTGATCTCTTTTTGGATCTCTTTTGCGATAATGTTGTAATGTGCAAATCTCATATTTTCAGAAAGCATGTTTGAAATTAATTTACTCCTTAAATTAACAACTGATCCTAGTTCAGGAAACATATTTAATAATTCTTCTGGAGAAAATTTAGCTTTAACTGCACCAGTTTTGTAATCTACTTTTGAAGCTATGGTTCCACCACAATGTAAGATTGATACTGTTTTTAGATTTTTGTTTTGTTTAATCTTTTTATTTTTAATAATGTTTGTTTTATTTTTTTCTAACACTTTTATTGATTTAATCTCTTTTCTTTCGAATCCAATATTGTAACCGTTATTTAATTTAATTAAGATGATGTTTTTATCTGAGCTTGGCATTAAAATTCCTTCCTCATTAGAATCCTTAGTTTTTATCGAAACTTTATCTCCTGCTTGTGCCATAAGTTTGATTTAATGAGTAAATGTTTATATAGGTTACTAAAATATTTTTGTCTTATGGATAATATAACTAAGATTATAAGTGGATTAAGTGAACCTAAAGCTTATAATCATGAAGTTGATGATATCAAAAGGATCATTACAGGAGTATCAGTAGTATTTCTAACAGGAAATTTTGTTTATAAATTAAATAAACCTTTGAACCTTGGTTTTTTAGATTTTTCAACATTAGAAAAAAGAAGAGAACAATGTGAAAAAGAGGTAAAATATAACTCTTTAATTTCTCCGGAACTTTATCTTGGTGTATCCACTATTAATAAATCTAAAGAAGGGCTTATTTCTATCGATGGTGTTGGCAAAATAATTGAATATGCTGTTAAGATGGTTCAAATGGATGCAGATTTAACAATGGATAAACTTTTAATTAAAAGATTAATTAATAAAGATCATGTTAAAAGAATCTCTAAGGAGATATTTGATTTCCATAAAGTTGCCCCGATGAGCGATAAAATTTCTTCTTTTGGTTCATTAGATATTATAAGATTTAATTGGGATGAAAATTTTGATCAAACTAAATGTTTTGTTAATGAAATGATCTCACAAGAAGATTTTGATATTATTAAAAAAAAAATAAAAAGATTTATTGATAATAATGAGACATTATTTGAAGATAGGATTAAAAAAGGTATGATAAAACATTGCCATGGTGTTTTCCATTCAGGGAATATATTTTTGGATGGGGATAAAATAATTATATTTTCTGGAATAGTTTTTAATGATAGGTTTCCTTGTTCTGATGTAATCTCTGAGATTGCATTTATGGCAATGGATTTAGAGTTCCATGGTCACATTGACTTTTCAAATGTTTTTGTAAAAGAATACCAGAATTTAAGTAATGATTTTGGGATAAATAATTTATTAAATTTTTATAAGTGTTATAGGTCTTACATACGTGGTAAAATTGCTTGCTTCACATCAGGTAATATAGAACTGACTGACTCTGAGAAGTTTTTGGAAAAAGAGAAAGCTAGGAGATATTTTAAATTAGCTAAAAATTATGCAGAGATATTATAATTATTTTTATTGAATCACATTAAGATATTTTATATCTTTATCTCTTGGTTTTTGGAATTTTTTAAGATATGGTCCAATCTTTTCTTTCATCTGTACTTTATATTTTTCTTCAATATCTAATGAATCAATTTCTAAGTTCCAATCGAGATCTTGATATTCTGTAAAATTACTTGTGAATTCTCTATTATTATCTTCAACCATCTTCTTAAGAAGCTTTGCTTTTTCAGTTGCAAATTGTTTAGTAACCGGGAATTTAGTAAATGCATTAACTCCAGCTTTCATAACCCAATCTAATTCCTCACATCTTCTTAAATTTGTTCCAGCAATGATCTCCAATTTAGGGAACCTAATTCTTAATTTTGAGATCCATTGTAAATATTCATCAACAGAAGGCCCTTCAGTATAAATTGTACCTCTAACAGGTTTTAAAGCATAAATAGTTATCCGATCAACTTTATGTTTTTCGATCATATTAAATAAATGTTTAATCTCTGATATGTCCTCCCCTAAACCTACAATAATTGCAACACTTTTTTTCATACCACTCATATCCTCAAACATTTTTTCGTAAGGAGCAATTGGTTTACTTGGACAAACTTTTTTATGAAGTACAGGATTTGCTGTTTCGATTGAGGAAACAATTCCTTTAACGTATGGCCTTAATTTTTCAATATTAACTTGAGGCATAACTCCTAAATTTAACCAAATTTTTTCACCATAAACTTTTGAGACAGTTTTAATGACTTCTTGTAAATCTTCAAAAGGCATAATGCCATAACCACCAGTTAGAAACTCAATTCTCCAACCATAAATTCTACTAAATAATGCTTCAATTAAAATGGAACCCATAGACCTTCTAGAACCTTCCGGGTGCAAATCCTTGAATTTATCAACAGATCTAAAACAAAATGAACAATCATCTAAAGAACAATACCAACTTATGAAAATGCATCTCCCATACCAAGTTTTCCCATTAAAATTTTCATGATATATTTTACCAGCTTGATCTACTAATTCTTTAGTCTCATTAGAGATTACAATATCCTCAGCATGTAAATATTTGTGAGGGTTATAGCCTGGTTGCGTTTTCATTTTAATTATCTATTTTAGTATTGTATTTTTAAAAGTTATTACAGAAGCTGGTTTTTTAATGTTTTTATTACTGTATTATCTTTTTAATCGCTGATTTAATCTCATCTTGAGGTGTCATCTTTTTAATAGAACTAGATTGATCTTTTGAAATAATTTTTTTCTTTGGGATGGTATTTTGTGTTTGAATATTATTTTCATGTTTGGTAGTTCGATTATCGCCTTCAAATTTAACATCCCAAGTATTATCTTTAATCTTGGAAGTTATCCCCTCCAAATTTTGTGATTGTGGTTGTTGTGCCCATCTTAGTTTTAAACCGTCATCACCCCATCTTGGGATTATATGTACTTCCAGCTTTCCATCAGGATTATCTTCTGATTCTCCTGATTTAACAATAATATTACTCCCATGAGCACTTAAGCCTTCGAAAACTGCAGTAGATGCAAATGATGCAGTAAAAAATAAGTGAGCTGATTCCTCTTGAGAAAGGTTTTCTAAATATTCTTCTTCAGTTTTACTATAAATAACTAAATGTCCTTTGGCTATACTATTTTGTGCAAGAACACATAATACCTTTTCATCTTCATAAATAATTTTTGAACTGTTGTAAATTTTTTCTAAATATTTTGGGACCTCACCAACTCCAATATGCCATTGATTAGGGTGTCGTTTGAAATGATTCGTCATCATAATTGGCAGATTATTAGCTAGCATTTGTCGACTTTTGTCTTCTAAAATATTTTCTGGTTTTCCTTTAAACATGAAATTGAAAAAACAGTCCCCAATTTCTCTTGGAAGAAAATGCAATAAAAAATGAGGTGATTGTTGTTCAGCTGCACCACCCATAGCAATAAAGATGTTCATTCCAGTTTTAACTGTTGATTTTTTAATAGCTTTAGTTAATCCTGGAACTAATGAGAATTTGTGATTAAATTCATTACAAGGCATATATGCTGGTAAAGGATAATGTTCCAAGACCATATACGTGCAATGGCCTTTGATTACAGGGGTTATATCAATTAATGAGATCGTTTTATCATCTTCAAATACTTTTTTTGCGCCTGGAATTTCACCAGAGATTAGCCTACAAAATATACATTGTTTTTTTTGTTCAGCTAGTTGCGCTTTAATTTGGGGAGTTAATTCCATTTTGATTTTTAATTAATCACATAAAAACACATAGTATTTTTAAAATGCACTAAAATATCTTTGTTTATGTATAAATTAAAACAGATTCCAGAAGATTTTATTGTTGATGAGGTTTCTAAATTAAATTTAATACCTCAGGGTGAGTTTATTATTTTTAAAATCAAGAAAAATAGTTGGAATACTGTTTCAGTAATACAAAAAATAGCTGAATATCTTAATGTTAAGGTTAAAGAGATTAGTTATGCTGGTTTAAAAGATCGTAATGCTATTACAACACAGTATTGTTCTGTTTTAAATTCAAATAGAAATAAAGAGAAATTAGAAAAATTTAAACTTGGGGATGTTGAAATAGAAATAATTGGTTTTAGTAATGAAAAATTATTTTTAGGTAATTTACAAGGGAATAATTTTGTAATTAATGTTAGATCATTAGAAAAGGATAATTACATTGTTAATAAGCCTAAAAAAATAATAAATTATTTTGATGAACAAAGATTTTCTTTAAATAATGTTGAGATCGGAAAATGTTTATTGTTAAAAGATTTTAAGAGAGCAACAGAATTGATGGACAATTATAAACTTAAAGAATCTATTAAAAATAATCCAACTGATTTAATCGGGGCAATAAATAAAGTTCCAAGAAGAATATTAACAATTTATGTTCATGCATATCAAAGTTATTTATGGAATGAAGTTGTTGCAAAATTGTTAAGACAAGAGTTGGGTTTAGAAAATTGTTATTCTGTCAAATATAGCTGTGGTGAATTTGTTTATCCTAAAATTGGGTTATCTGAAGAGTTTGCTAATTTAAAGATACCTTTGTTTGGATTCATGACTAATATGAATGATTTAGATTCAAGGGTAAGAAAGGTATTAATTGATGTTTTAAAAGAAGAAAAGATGACTGTTAAAAATTTTATAGTAAAACAGATTCCATTTTTAAGTTTAGAGGGTAATGAACGTTTTTTATCAGTGAAGATTTCAGATCTAAATGTTGCTTCAATTGAAAAAGATGAGCTTAATGAGAATAAAGAGAAATTAAAAGTGTCATTTTTTTTGTTGAAATCTTCTTATGCAACTCAAGCAATTAGGCAGATTATTTTAGAGAAATGATTATTATTTCTTCTTAAACCATTCTTTAACAGTTTTTATTGCAGTTTTTTTAACTAGTTCTGGCTTTGGAGAAGCATCAACTATTGCAAGAATTCCTTTTTTTTTGTAAAAGTTTATCAGAGGGTGAGTCTCTTTTTTGTAAACTTCAAACCTTTTTTTAATTGAATTTGGACTATCATCTTTCCTTCTAATTAGTTTTCCTTGGCAAAAATTACAACATCCTTCTATTTTTGGTGGTAAAAATTTTTCATGAAATGATTCCCCGCATTTTGAGCATACTCTTCTACCAGAAAGTCTTTCAATTACCAATTCTAATTTTACATCTAAAAATAAAACCATTTCAATATCAAGATTATTAATATTTTTAGCTTGGTCTAGATCCCTTGGGAAACCGTCTAGGATATATTTTGTTTTAGAACTGAGGTCTAATTTAACAATTTCTACTGCAAATTGGTTTGGGACTAATTTACCTTTCTGAATGAAATCTTTAATATCCCTCCCAATCAAAGTATCTTTAGATACAAGTTCCCTGAATACGTTTCCTATAGAAAGATGATACAATTTAAATTTTGTTTCTAATGCTTGAGAAACAGTACCTTTTCCTGCTCCAGGTGGTCCAAGTAGAATTATTCTCATTATTATTTAAGCCTCTTTTATTAATTTAAAAATTAATAAGTTTATAAAACTTACAGTTTGTAAGATTGATTAAATTGACTTTAAAAAATTATTCTTAAAATTAGGTTCTAAATAAGCTCAAGAACCGAAAGGTTTATAAATAAAACTGAGAGGTTGTATTTAAATATAACTATTTGTTAATTATTATTATTTATTCATTTTTATAATTAAAATTATTGAATGGGGTTTTTGAATATGCAGATTTTAAAAAAAAATACTAAAAAATGTACTGAGTGTGGGAGTACAAATATATTTTATAATTCTGAGAGAGGAGAATCTTCTTGTAGAGATTGTGGTCTGATAATTGAAGATCGAATGATTGATTTTTCACAGGAATGGAGAGATTTTGAAGATGACACGGGCGGTTCAAAAAGAAGAACTGGGGCTCCAACATCACAAACCTCTTTTGATCAAGGGTTAGGTACAGAAATTGGTACTGCTTCAGATTATTATAAGCTAGGGAAAGATAAAGATCGTTTTTTTAGATTAAGAAAATGGCAATATCGAATTAGCACCGCTATTGAAAGAAATTTAAAAGTTGCTTTAGCGGAATTAAAAAGAGTTAGTTCTTATTTAAAATTGTCAAAACAAGTTGAAGAAGAAGCTGCAAGAATTTATACATTAGCTGTTCAGAAAGGTTTAGTTAGAGGACGTAGTATGGAGTCTGTTGTTGCAGGAGCATTGTATGCTGCTTGTAGGAGACATGAAGTTCCAAGAACATTAGATGAAATGGGTGAAGCTTCGGGTATTGAAAAAAAAGAAATAGGAAGAACTTATCGTTTTGTAACTAGGGAACTTGAAATAAATGTTAGGCCTAGTAATCCAAGTGATTATATCCCACGGTTTGCTTCAGCTTTGAAGCTTAGTCCTGAGACTCAATCAAAATCTGTTGAGATTTTAGAGATGGCTAGGGAAATAGAATTGACTTCTGGTCGTGGTCCAACTGGTATTGCAGCAGCTGCTTTATATGTCGCAAGTTTAATTCATGGCGAAAAAAGAACACAAAGGGAAGTTGCAGACGTTGCTGGAGTAACAGAAGTTACAATTAGAAATAGATATAAAGAGTTAATTAGAAAATTGAAGTTGACTAAAGAAGTTGAAAAACATAAGAAAAAATAATTTAATTTTTATGTTTATTCTTTTTTAACACATTTTGAGAGGGGTGGGTGTTTTAAATATTTACGGTTGGTGAAAATATGATTGATAATTTAAAACAAGATTTTGATTATTCTAGTGTTAATATATTAGCACATGGAGTTGATCCAGATGGGATTATATCCCATTCTTTATTAGAGCGTTACCATTATAGGTCTGATATAGACATAAAACACCAGTTTCTTGATTATCCCAACCTTTATTCTGCATTAAAAAATATGAGTAAGGATTCAACAATTAAGGATTCTTTAATTTATGTTGCTGATTTGGGTATTGATAGAGAAGTTAAAGATAGTCCAGAGATGTTGATGGCTATTAGAGAAAGGAATCATTTAATTTGGATTGATCACCACGATGGTTCATTTGAGAATAGAGACTTATTAGATAGAGTTTGTTCTAAAAATTATCTTTATAATGGTGTATGTTCTTCTAAAATAATTAACGATATTTATCTATCAGGTA
>CAYMTF010000013.1:0-1131 GCA_964393295.1 uncultured Methanosarcinales archaeon
ATTAAAATAGATTCACCTATAACTAAATTTTTCACTGATTTATTTTCTTCAAATATTCTTAAAATTATTTTTCCAGATCCATCATCAATAGTTATATTTAATATTGATCCTTGTTGGTTAAGTTCTAAAATTACAGCTAATAAATTGAATCTATAGATTTTTTTATTTTTTGCAAGAAGGTAATTAGGAGTTCCTTCATCATTTTCAATATAAGAATAATTTAAAAGTTCTTTTATTATAACTTCATAAGCTATATTACGATCAAAATAATTTTTTTCCATCTTTAAAATAAAATTTTTAAGTGATATAACTATTTTAATATTTTTCTATGTTTAATACATCTCTTTTGAAAACAATTATAATCTTTGAATAAATCCTTTTTTAGGTTCAAAAAGATCTCCTGTTCTTCTAAGTTTTGATAAAACCTCATCAACTTGATCTTCAGAGACATTTTTGTTTTGTGCAGAATTAATAATTTCTTCAATAGGGATTATTTTTTGTCCACTTTCTTTTTCTAATTGATAAATAATTTCTTTTACAATACTAATTTTACTTCTTTGTGTTGCAGTAATTTTACTACTAATTCTATCAATATCAATTCTTCCTGTATCTTTATCTTTTGCAATTTGATTCAAACTATAATCAACCAATTCTACAGCTTTTTGAGCATCTTTTTTAGACACCGATTTACCTAACCTTAGTTTAGCACATGCTTCTGATAACCTAACCAATGCTTCTAATTGCCTAGCAGATATTGGGACAGACCTAACGCCAGTTTCTTCAGAATTCCCACTATTTCTCATATTGACATAATATTCTTTTATTACTTCTATTGCAGAATTTGTAAGTTTTGGATTACCTTTATTTCTAATATACATAAAATATTTTTTTAAAATTTTAGTATCAACCTCAGATGTCCCATCTTCCGGTTTTTGGTGTAATTGAAGTATAAATGATGCTAAGTTGTCATCTTTTTCTCTGTTAGGTAAATCTTTAACAGGAAAAATCAAATCAAAACGATTAATTAATGTAGGTGGCATATTAATTTGATTTGCAATTAAATCACTAGGATCAAATCGACCAAATTTAGGGTTTGCTGCTGCTAATAAGGTTGTTTCACAACGAAGAGTT
>CAYMTF010000013.1:1141-9218 GCA_964393295.1 uncultured Methanosarcinales archaeon
GATACTAACTGTTTGTTGTTCCATCGCTTCATGCAATGCAGACCGATCTTCTTTAGTCATTTTATCCATTTCATCAATTATAGCAAAACCCTTATTTGCCAAAACAAGAGTACCTGCTTCTAAGCTCCAACCACCTAAAAATTCGTCTTTCACAACTGATGCAGTTAATCCTGCAGCACTTGCACCTTTACCAGATGTAAATCTAGCTTTTGGACCTATTTTTGAAATTCTTTTAAGCAATTGAGATTTTCCAGCACCAGGGTCACCAATTAACAACATGTGCATATCTCCTCTGGTTGTTACTCCATCTGGACGTTTTTTTTTACAACCTCCAGCCATTTGAAGTACTAATGCTTCTTTGATTTTATCATGTCCATAAATTGAAGGGGCAAGATTTTCTTTAAGAAATTCTAATACATCTGGTTTTTTAGCTATATTTTTAATCTCTTCTAATTCTTCAGAAGAAATTTTCATTTCACTTGGGTCGTTATCTAAGGGTTCAACAAAATTAGCTTCTAGAATCAAATCAAATTTGGTTGATTTTCCACCACTACGTAGAGTAATTGGGATTTCACTTACCCACCCATAAATTTTAACTTTTGATCCTGGACTACTTTTTCTTTCAGATATTGGACTTACAAGATCACCCTTAAGGAAAACATTGATACGTTTTGGTTGCGCACCATCTAATTCATCAGGAGACTCTTCCAATACTAGCCCTTGTCCATCAATTAATTCTTTAGATATTTCTCTAAATTTCCCTTTTCTTCCACAAGAACATCTACTAGGCTCTTTATATTTTTGATCAAGTTGAAGGACCCTAAGAATATTCCCACAAGATGGGCATTCAAAAGTAGCCCTACTAACGTGTGGCCTAACATCTGATTTTTGTCTAACAATACCATCACACCAAATAAATTTTCCAAGATGTTTACTTCTTATTTCATTAACTTGTACTTTAAGAGATTCCGGCAAATTTTTAAGCCTAACATTAAAAATATCAATCTTTTTTGGGAGATCAAATTCTTTTACTGCTATTTCTGCCGCCTTAAGTAATTCTTCAGGTTTATCAAGAATTTCTTCTGCAATTTCAGTATTAAATTTAATCAATTCAGAAAAATCTAAAATTAAAGAATTTTGTCCTTTTCTTACATTTTCTAAAAGTTGAGGATAACAATCGTGTTCAATAAATTCTCTAAATATTTTTATTTGTTCATCAACTTCCATTTTAAAATTGGTAGGTTTATTTATTGATAAAGATTATTGTTTTAAACACAAAGAATTAATAATAATCTTTGATAATTATAAAAATAAAAATAAAAATATTTTTTCATTAATTATTAATCAACTTTTCTAAATTAATTATTAATTTATCTGTAGCTTCATTAACTTCTTCTTCAGTTCTACAACCAGTACATACGATTTTTCCATTACTAAATAATAAGAATGTAGCTCTGGTACCTTTTAATTTATGTACTAATCCTGGGAATTGTTCAGGTTCATATTCTGTATTAGGTAATCTTAATCCTAAAAAGTTTAAGTTTAAAGCCATACCAATAGATCCTGCCGCAACAATATTCTGAACATTTATTTCTGGTTTGATTGTAACAATTATGTTTAATTTTTTAAGATTTTTAATTATTCCTTGGATACTTTTTTCTACATCACCTAATGTTCTAGCACCAGTACATACAATTTTTCCACTAGAAAAAATTAAAGCAGAAGTTTTAGGATCTTTAATCCTTAATACCAATCCAGGAAATTGTTCTGGATATATTCTGTGTTTGGTAATGTAGCAGCCATTTTTTCTAACGGGATATCTTTTTCAAGAGAACTTGAGACAACTATATTTACAATTGTAATTTCTTTTTTACCTTTTTTTACCTTTTTTGATTCAACCATATTATTCCCCCTAAAAATCAATATTTTTTAATTAAATATTTTTTAATGTTAAAATTTGAAGTATTTATTGTTTATTTGATTTTCAAAGTACTATTTAAATATTCCCTTTATAAATAGACTATAATTCATTAAAATAGATATTTAAAAAGACAATTCAATTAAATTTATTTTATACTCTAGAAAGACCCCTTCATTTCCTATGGAAACCAAAATTATAAGCACATTATTTCAAAATAGTTCCAATAGAAATAACTGTATTTGTAGTTTATTTAAGCTTATTTTACATTAAAAACAGATTAATTTTTATAAACTAATATTTTTTGATAAATTAATGAGTTCAGAAAAAGGTATTGGTTCAAAATTTGATAAGATTTTATTACGTTATGGTGAAATTTTTTTAAAAGGAAAAAACCAGAATGTATTTGAAAGAAAGCTAATAAACAATATCAAAAAAATAATTGGCTCACACAATTTAAACAAATTGAGAAGTAGATATATTCTTGATTTTTTTGAAAATCATAATGAAATCAAAAGGGTATTTGGGTTAGTATCATATTCTTTATCAATTGAAACAACTAAAAATTTAGAAGATATTAAAAAAACTGCTTTAGAATTAATTCAAGGGGAGAAAGGAACTTTCAGAGTTGAAACAAGAAGATCAGACAAATCATTTCCAATTAAATCACCAGATCTAAATAGATTAATTGGAGAACATATTGAAGAGAACAATGATCAATTTTCGTTTAAATTAAAAGATTTTGATTTATGTGTTAATATTGAGATTAATCAACAAGGTGTTTATTTGTTCTTAGATAAAATTCCATGTTTTGGGGGTTTACCTACTGGGGTGGAAGGAGAAGTTAGTTTATTAATAGAAAATAAGGCAAGTATTTTAGCAGGCCTATTGATGATGAAAAGGGGTGTTAAGGTTAATATTTTACTTCCTAAAAATACCGATGAGAATTTAAAACAAAAAAGTTTATTTTTATTAAATAGATTTAGCCCAGATGAAATAAAGTTTTATGAGTATGATAAGTTTTCAGAAATAAATAGTTTATTATTATCAAAAAATATTGAAATTTTAGTTTCTGGACAAAATTTTGAGAATCACAAATTATTAGGTTTAGAGAATAAATTTGTAATTTTAAGACCACTGATATCTTTTTCTGATAATGAAATTAATGATTTGTTAATAAAATTTGAATCAGTTTGATTTGTTTTTAATTACCAACAAATTTAGAGTACATTGTTTCTGCTTGTTCTCTACTTTTTGTTTTAATTAATGCTCTCCCATCAGAAAATAAGATTAAATGTTTGTGCTGTTCTGAAATAATTAAACAAACACCATCAAATTTAATTGTAATTTCTTTGTTGTTAATGATTTCTAATTCTTTTTTTAATTTTTCAAGGTTAATATTTTTCTTTCCTACAATTTGATAATTCCCAGAAGAACAAAATTTTTCTGTTTGTTCTTTGGATGTTCCATCTAGGTATGTATAGATGCCTTCACAGGTCTGACAAGATTTTTTTTGATTAATTTTAATTTTTGTAATATTATTCTCCCAGGAGTCATAAGAATGTAGAATCCCCTTCAATTCCTTTTCGATTTCTTTTTTGTTTAATATAATCCTTAATGCTAAAGTTGTTTGCATTGCCGCAATTATGTGAGTTGTGGTATTTAATACTCCTGCTGTTGAACAAGTTTCAGTATTAGGCTGTTGTGGTAAAAAACATTGTAAGCATGGCCCTTCAGAGAATATTGGAAAGATCATGCCTTTAGTTTTTATTGCAGCAGAATAAATCCAATTTATTTTGTTCTTTTTTGCGTAGTCATTGATTAGTAATCTGGTTTTGATATTATCTGTACAATCTAATATAAGGTTTGGTGTTTCAAGATTTTTTATATTTTTATTATCAAGGTGGATAATTTGAGTTTTAATGTTTACATTTGGATTAATTTCCAATAATCTGTTTTTTGCAGTCATAACCTTTGTTTTTCCAATATCATTAAGAGTGTAAAGACTTTGTCTTTGCAGGTTTGAAATTTCTATTGTGTCCCGATCAATTATTGTTAAGTTATGTACTCCTAATCTCACCATTAATTCTGCAGTTACGGTACCTAATGCCCCACATCCAATAATAGTAACAGAAGACTCCTGAATCTTTTTTTGTCCTTCAAGGCCAACCTCTTTCATGATAATTTGTCTACTGTACATTTCTTGATCACTTATTTTTAAATTACTCATTATTTTTTTCTCTTATTTTTTCATCTAATGTATTTTTCAGTTTGCATGCATTACATACCATTCCATTACAAGGTTCTTGACATTGTTCACATGATTTGATTTTTGTCACATTATCTTTAATTTTTATTTCTCTCTGTTTAAGTAATGGTAACAGATCCAAAAAAGAATTTATTATCCCTGTTTTTGTCCCTGGAAATTTTTCCTCGAATGTGTTTAATAGGTCTCTCACTTCCGCCCGATAACTTTGATTGACATTTGGACATTCAGTGTATTCAACTTTGAAACCTTTAAGAAACGTGTATAGTCTAGTTTCTTTTTCAGAACAAAAGTATAATGGTTTAACCCTTCTAACAAAATCTGTGTGGTCTTCTACCCCACTGATTGGTCCAAGTTTTGCAGCCAATTTAGTATTAGCTTTAAACATGTTCATCATGATGGCTTGCGACTCATCATCCAAATTATGTCCAGTAACAAGTTTTGTCGCTCCTAATTCTTTTGCATGCTTATTTAGGAGGTACCTTCTCCATACCCCACAAATATTACACGGTTTCTTTTTTGTTTCTTTGTTAATTATTGGAAATGCTTCATCTAAAGTTTTTCCGAATTGTTTTTCAAATGAAGCAATAGTTAATTTTATATCATATTGTTTACAGAAATCCTTCAAATCTTGTAATGTTTTTTCTCTATAATCCGCAATTCCCTCATTGATAATCAATGCGTTAAGATTTTCTAATGGAAAATTGTTTTTTTGCAAATATTTTTTGACCAAATAAAGTACTGTAAGCGAATCCTTCCCACCAGAAGCAGCTACACAAATTTTGTCATCATACCTAATCAATTGAAATTTGTTAATTGTTTTCAAAACTTTATCTTCAAAATAAGTTATGAAATGTTGTTTACACATCCCACCATGTTGAAGTTTGATTACTGCTTTTTGATCACATTTATGACAATTTAGTCTGTTTTGTTGCATGTTTTATCCCCCAGAAATAACGCTTAATAATTTGACAACGTCATTATTTTGGAGGGGTTCATCAACTGTAACAACTTCGTCATTTTTTACAATCAAAACTGTTTCAGAATTAATATCAATTTGTTTAAGAAGTTCTTTAACATTTTTCCCAGTAAATTCTACTGTTTGATGCAGGTTTTCTTTCTCGTTAAATACTTTAATTTCCATTTTCCCTCCCGGATTGCTTCTAATAAGCAAAACTTTTGGTAATTTTGTTAAAAATGATCTTTTTTATAAGGTTTTGTAGCATTTTTTAAGGAAACTTTAAAATTGGTTTAGATTTGTAAGATTTATAGTGAAAAATACAAACTTATTATTAATGAAAGAGAATAAAGAATTAATTAATATTAGTTCTGAATTTGGTTATGATAAAACCTTATTTTTAGATAAAGATTTTGTATTGATTGAGGGTGATGATTGTAAACAATTATTAAAAAAATCAAATAAAGCTAGTAAAGACGGCTTGTTGTGTGTAGCAAGAGCAAAAGATGAAAAAAGTTTAAGGTTCTTACTAGAACATACTAAAGTTAGTATTGTTTTTGGGATTGAAAATATCCATTATAAGGATAGTGTACATTATCCTAGGACTGGTTTTGATCAAGTTTTAGCAAAAATTGCAGCTGAGAATTGTAAAGTGATCGGTTTTTCTTTTTCTGATATTTTAGAAATTGATGATAATTTCAAACGCGGGATGATTCTTAATAGGATCAAGTATATTATCAAATTTTGTAAAAAATATGGTGTTTCTTATTATTTATTTAATTTGTCTAGTAATATTGATGAGATTAGATCTAGGAAAGATTTAGAAAGTTTTCTTAGATTTGTTGTTAAAAGTAAAATTTAATCTCTTTTTTTTACCCATAACCAGATTAGGATTATCCCAGAAATTATACTAAAAATGATACTTATTCTTTGTCCCATCGTTAATCCAGTTTCAAAGACCATATATTCTTTGAAGTTTTCTGTTACTATTCTTAATATTGAAAACAGAAATATAAATAACCAGTACAAAAATCCTTTTGGTAATCTTAAACTTTTTATATAATGGAGTTTGTATAATAAAATTGTTATAAAAAAATTTTTCGCAGCCTCATATAATTGAGATGGGTGTCTATAATCATTGTATCCTTTAAATTTTATCGCCCAGGGAACATCTGTTATTCTCCCAACTAATTCATTGTTAAGAAAATTTCCAACTCTTATACAACCTGCCGGGAAGGCAATTCCTATGATGGCTACGTCTGCTAATTTCCAAAAATCTAGCTTTCTTTTCCAACAGTAATAATAACCACCTAATGTCCCACCAATGATTCCCCCATGAGAAGATAAACCACCCCCAAAAAAGTTAAAAACCTGGGTGGGATTATTATAAAAGTAATCAAAATTATATAATAAAATATGAAACAACCTTGAACCAATAAATAACCAAAACAACATGAAGAGGTACAATTCTAATATTGTTTTTTCATTTAACCCTTCTTCTTTTGAAAGTTTTTTCCAAATGAAATACCCACCAATAAGTCCAATTGCATATAATATACCATACCATCTAATTTCGATGGTCAAGAGGTTAAACGCAATCGGATCTATCATATGGCGATTGGGGCCAGTTGTTTATAAAAAAGTATCTATTCTTAATAAGATAAAGGGTATATAAAGAAAAATTTAAAAGGATATGGGATATAGTTAAGACTATAAAATATTTTTAAAAAGAGAGGAAGATGAAAAAAAAGCTGGATATTTTTCTAAAAAAGAGTTGTAATAATGCAGATTTGACTAAATTGAAGCTCATTTTTTTCTTATTAATAGTTTTTTCTTTAGTTCTTGGGGGCTGTGGGAGCGGTTCTCATCCATTACTTGATTGTCTAAACAGTGCCTATACTGGCCCAATTCAAAGCCATAATGAATACTTGTGTATTTCAAATGATGTGGAAGGTGATTTAACTTCTGAATTACCTTGTATGATTAATTCAAATGGTGTTAAGTATAGCTCTTTCAAGAATGATATTAATGGTATGTACAGAAAAGCCTTCAAACAAGTTTGGAGCTATACAGGGGAGTGGGGTGGTTCCTTAACAGAAGCAGATATGAAAGATGCAGGAGAAATAACAGCTGGTCATTTGTTTGGAGACCTTAGTGGTGACCCAGGAGAGGGGGGTAATAATATCATTGTGCCGACAGTTGGAGTGTTAGTGTAACCTCTGGCAATTTTGATGGAGATGGACATTATGGATTAGATCCTTTTCATTCTGATATAGAAAATGTTAAAGAAGATGGGGGGATCTCACATTTTCCATTAGGATTTTACTGTTATGAGGATGTAAAAAATAAGATTGTAATTCAACCTTTTAAATCAGAACCAGAAGATGATGAAGAAACTTTCTGGTCTTTTCGAGCTTATAGATGTTTAGAGTCTAGTAGCGGTTTTTATTGGAAACCTATTGAAGATATGTCTGGAGATAAAGATTTTGATCAAGATTTAGATGGCGCCCCGGACTTTTGGGATTGTGATGATAATAACCCTAATGTTTATCCAGACTTGAGCGTATTTGAGGGGTTAGAAACTGTGAGATATATTTTGGATGATGTTTGTGGAGATGGGGTTACTGCTAATGCTTGTCAAGACCCAGCTTCACCTAGTCCATTTAAGTTGTATGATGAAGATATGGACCATAGCGGACATCATTTTAAAGGGATGTATGAAGAAAGGTACGGCCCTGGTTATTTAGAAAAATTAAGGAGTGCAAGTGACAATTGTGATGAGAATCCTTATGCTTGTGATAACAATTGTTTAAAACCAGGGCATAGATGTGATTATTTAACTCAACCTTGGGACGATAATGAAGATGGGGTATTTGACGATTATGATCCTGTAGGTGACCCAGAAGGATACTGTTGTGGTGCACACCAAATTGAT
>CAYMTF010000014.1:0-7585 GCA_964393295.1 uncultured Methanosarcinales archaeon
TACAGTAATAGGGATAGGTACTGCTGCTTCAAGAAGTTCCACTACAATCTCTTCTTTAGCTTTATTTATTCTCATAACTTTTGCAGTCTCACGTTTGAAAGGACCAGAAATCAATTCTACAATATCTCTCTTCTTAATATTCATTTCAACTTTAACTTGTTCAAGCATATGTTCAATTTCTGGATAAGGAATAATTCCTGGTAAAATACCTCTTGCGTAAGGAACTCTTTGCACAGCCATCTCTGCATCAGCTTTAGAACCAGCCTCAATAAAGATATAACCCCTCATCCCATGAGGTCTAATTACTGAATAAACTTCTAATTGTGATTCTTTTTCTAACTTTGGGACCATAAACTCAATAACTTGATCTTCCCTATTAGCTGCTGTCCTGATTGCATAAATTTCGTTTGCCATTTTAATATCTTGTTTCAATCCCTAAATTATAAAAATAATTGTTTTAATAAAAATATGAAAAAACCAATAACACCTATCGCAGATATACCTAACCCAGTAACCTTAGATGCTGTCAAAAATTCTTCTTTCCCTGGTCTTTTAGTAATTCTTAAAACTCTTACAGTTTCTTTAAAGAATCTTTTTAAACGAGCTTTAAACCCTTGATTTTGAATAGTTTGCATTTTTATACAAATACCTGCACCCAGTTTATAAAGTTTTCTTTAAGATATAAATAATATAGAATTAAACAAAAGCACAATTTATACTCAAATCTTCAAACTTGTTACCTTACTGATACCATCATCCATAGAAATCCCATAAAGGTTATCTGCTTCTGCAATAACTGAATCATTATGTGAGATTACAATATATTGAGCATTATCAGAATAACTTTCAATTAATTTTGCCAACCTTTCTGCATTATGTTTATCCAAAGCAGCATCAATCTCATCAAATATATAAAACCTAGCTGGTTGATATTCTTGTATTGCAAAAATGAATGATAATGCGGTCAAGGTTTTCTCACCACCAGATAAAGATTTAATATCCATGTGTCTTTTTCCAGTTAATTTAACTTTTACAGTCAAACCACCTTCAAATGGATTCTCTGGATCTTCTAGATGTAAAAATGCATCCCCTTTCTTGAATAATTTAGAGAATATAACTTGAAAATGCTTATCAGCCTTATCAAAAGTTTTCATAAAATGACCTTTCTTTTTAGTTTCAATCTCATTCATTAGAGTTAAAACATCAGTCTTTTCATCATGAAGAGTTTGTTTCTTATCAACCAATTTATTATATTCTTCTTCTACTTGTTCATAAATTTCTAATGCCTTCATATTTACAGCATTCATTTGACCAATTATAGCTTCTGATTTAGAAATCTCTGCAAACAATTCTTGTTCTGATTTCCCTTTAATTAATTTAACATCTTTATATTTCTCAAATTCATCTTTAAGAACAGAAAGTTTTGCTTTAACCTCAGCATTTTTTAAAGAATGTAAATTTAATTCCCTCTCTTGAACCCTACTTGAATCTCTTATGGACTCAATC
The DNA here is from genome assembly GCA_964393295.1 of uncultured Methanosarcinales archaeon. GTDB lineage: Archaea > Nanobdellota > Nanobdellia > Woesearchaeales > GW2011-AR9 > CAYFJV01. The sequence continues at coordinate 1,507 of CAYMTF010000014.1, forward strand.
TTATTTTCTGCGTTAGAAATCTCAGTATTGAATTTTTCCCTACGATTAAACATTTCCTTATATTTTTTATAAAACTCTTTACTATTCTCTTCTCTAGCCTTTAATTCTTTCTCATCCCCTTTAACCTTTTTATCTAATTTAATAATCTCATTAGAAAACTTAATTTTCTCTTTTTCATGTTGTTTGATAATCTCTTGAATTTTATTCAATTCTGGGGCAATCATCTGTTCAATTTGTAGTTCTAAATTTTTAAGGTCAGATTCATTACTTATAATCTCCTCACGATATTTTCTTCTATTCTCTTCAAAAGCGCTTAATTGAGCTAATACACGAGGATTGTTTACTGAGGTTAATTCTGACCTTAACATTTGCTTTTTAGATTTTAATTCTGCTAAAGTAATATTTATTTTAGTAACTTTCTTACCAATATCTGACAACTCTTTTTCTACTTCTTTTAACCTTTCAATCAATTTTTTCTTCAAGTCTTCATTAGCATTCAAATCAGAATTATCCAGATGTAAACTTTTCTCCATACTAATTATTTCTCCTTCTAATTCGCCTTTCTCTTTCCTTAAATTTGTAATTTCTTTATCATTAATCTCTCTTTTACTTTCTAGATTAGAAATTATTGATTGTTGTTCACTCATCTCAGATTCCAATTTATTCAATTTTTCTAAAGAATCTTTCTCTTGAAATGCTGCAACACCTTTTTTATTCCTAAATCCCCCTTTCATAACTCCACTAGATTCAGCAATATTACCATCGAGAGTAACCATCTTAGCTTTCCCGATCCCAACTTTTCTTGCACTAGTCAAATCTTCAACAATTAATGTATTAGAAAAAACATAAGAAAAAGCTTTTTTGAACTGTGAACTATAAGATATCAAATTTAATGCAAAATCATGTACACCTGCAAGATCTAACAAATCCTTATCTACTGAAGAGATCTCTCTATATTTAATCTTATTTAATGGGATGAAAGAAGCTGAACCCAATTTATTACTTTTCAAATAATTTATACAATCTGCTGCAACACGATCATCTTCAACAACTAAAAAATTAGTTCTTGCTCCAGCTGCTGCTTCTAAAGCTGCAGAATATTTTTTATTAACTTGACCAAGCTGAGCAATTGTTCCAAATACTTTTGGAAACTTCTTTTTTTCACTAAGTAATGCGTTAACAGCCCTATTTTGTGACATACTCACTTGAAAAGATCTTGTTTTTGCATTCAATTTAGCGTGAACATCTTGAGAATTTACCAATTTCCTTCTTGCATTAGCTAATTGAGAAGCATAACTACTATCTTGTTCTAAACATTTATTTAATTGTAATGTTGAATTTTTGAAAAGGCTCTTTTTTTGTTGCAAAATTTTAATTTGACCTTTGTGTTCTTTATTAACTTCAGCAACCTTTTTAATTTGATCATCAATAGTTTCTAATTGATATTCAATTCTATCCTTCTCCCTAAAAAGATCTTGTTGGTGCTGTCTAACACTTTGGACTTCTTCTTGTTTTTGATCTATAATTTTATCTTTCTCAGCTAGATCTTTTTCTAAATCTGATGAAAGGCCAATCTTTTGTTTTTTCTTGAAATCAGTAATCTGTTTCTCAATTTGTGCTAATTCAACCTTTCGTTTCTTAACCTGGGATGTTAAATCTTCAACACGATCTTCAGAACCTTGGTTTTTGTCTCTTAATTCTTTTATCTCTTGTTGAAATTGATCTTTCCTTAATTCAATTTTATTAATTTCATCTTTAAGAGTAGAAACTCTAGTTTTACCCCTTATTAGGTCTTCTTTTAAACCTTCAATTTCTTTTTGAAGTTTTACTTGATCTTTTTCACCTTTTTGTTCAATCTCATCATTAATTTTCTTAATCTCATCCCTTTTTTGAGATATGATTGATCTAAATGAATCAATTTTGTTCTCAGAATTACTTATTTTTTCTTGAATAGATTTTATCTTACTATTATATCCTGTATTTTCTCCTTCTCTAGAATTAATTTTAATATTAAGATATGTTGCTTTATAACTATCAATCTCATCTTTTAATTCCTTGAATTTCAATGCTTGATCACGATCTTTTTTTAATTCACGGAGATAAGCTTTACGTTCTTTCATGATAATTTTAGCATTATTAAGCTTATCCTCAACTTTCTCAAGCTCAAGTAATGCTTTTTTTTTCTTTTCTTCATAATGAGATATATCGCTTATCTGTTCAATTATTTTTCTTCTCTCTACAGAAGGCATATCCACAAATCTAGTAATATCGCCTTGTAAAACAATATTATATCCGCTTGGGTTAATTTGGGCAGCAGATAATAAATCTACAATCTCTGTCCTAGTACGTTTTTTATTATTAATACGATAAATACTTGAACCTTTTTTAGTAATAGTTCTAGAAAGTAAAACATGTTTTTCTTCAACAGGGAATGAACCATCTTGGTTATCAAACTCTATTTCGACTGTTCCGGATGAGGCTGGTTTATGTTTCTTTCCACCATTAAAAATTAAATTTGCAGCTTTTTCTGCACGTAAAGATTTTGCAGAAAGTCTACCAAGAACAAAACACAAAGCGTCCCCTAAATTACTTTTACCAGAACCATTTGGACCTAAAATACAATTATATCTATTACCAAAAGGGATATCAGTTTTACGAGCAAAACTTTTGAAACCTTGAATGGATAATCTATTAATCTTAGTCAATGTGAAAAAAACCTCTTTTTAATAGAAATAATACTTAAGTCATTGTTTAAAAAGCTTATGTTTTTATAACAGTAAGATCAAAATAAAACAAGAAATAATAAAGAAAACTGATTTAATCGTTATCAACAAAATAATCATAAGCTGTTTGATCATCCATCCCAGGCATTCCTGAATAAGCTGACCTAGCCATTTCCATTAATTCTTGTCGACAAACCTCAGAAGGATTAACTGCTAACTCTGCTGAGACTAAATGGGCAAGAAAACCAGTAAAATTTTTAACTCTAAACTCTGCTGCAGGGCCTATAACCTCCTTGTTAGTTGGTAATAAATAATCTTTAGCATACTCATTTCTTGCGTATTCATATCCTGGATCACCAGGCTTTAAATGTGACCTGTCCAAAAAAACTTTTTCAAAGTCATAGCTAATTAAAGAATCTTCTAACCGTTCAGTTTTTGGTTGAAAATAAGTTAAATTTCTTCCAAAATGTCCGATGATTTCTTTTTCTATCTTTCTTAAATGGATCATTTGATTAATTTGTTGAGGGGTATACCTCTTAAAACTTTTATCAGTTCTCCAAGATTTGTTTGTATCACACATTCTACCAAATGCTTCTTTCCCATCTTTATAAAGTACTGGAGAGGTATAAATTTGATTAGAACGGTTAAATCTAAGTCTATTAGTATAATTTTTTGCTGCACCAATAAAACTTCTATTAGGTATAATTAACTCAATATTAGAACCATTTTCTAAGTCTGATACTAAAATACTAGATAGATCTTTTTTTTGAATTTTATAATTACCAGAATCTTCTAATCTACCACAAATAAATTTAATTGCGTGTTCTTTTTCAGCTTTTTTAACCATATTACGATGAAACCTAATTTAGTTTATAAATGTTTTGGTGCGTTGTCACTAATTAGTGGTTCTTAGATGGAGCTAGACAATTTTACCCACAAAGATATTATGTTTATCACGTATAATTTTAACTCTAATCTTCTTATTCCTCCTAAATTCACAACCTGGAACGGAAATAGATCTTCCATTAGAAACTGCAATTACTGAATTAGGAAACCTATCAATACATTTGATATAGGCAAAAACAGTATCACCTTCAACAAATGGTTTTGGTAATTCCTTTATTTCTCTAATATCAAAATCATCTTTACTCAATCTTAATTTAATATCATGCTTCTTCTCAAGTTTATCTAACATTTGATAAAACTCTTTCCATGGCAATTCTTTAGCAATTTTTCTTCCAGTTTTATACCTTAAAAAATTCTGAATACCCAATATTGGTTGTTTTTTTAATGATTTAATAAACAAAACAATATTCTCCATCTCATCCTCATTATAACCTAATGTGAATACAGGTGCAACAATTACATTCATTTTTTCAGAAGCGTAAGCAATAATTTTTTTAACATGTTCAACATTATAACTTTTTGTTCCTGCTACTAATTTCGCTTTTTCTGGATTAATAGAATCTAATGAGAAATTAATTCTAAGTTTATCATTTTTTGCTAAGCGATCAATTTTCTCTTTATTCAATAAGGTACCATTAGTATCAATTGAGATAGTATGAACTTTTTCCATTTTTTGAACATCACTTATTAACAACTCCATATCTGCATACAAAAATGGTTCACCTTGAACACCAATATGGATTTCTATTGGGTCATCAACAATATCTAATAACCGTTCTAGTTCATCAACCAAATATTCTTCTTCAATAACAAAATCATTCTTTTTTGAAGACAAGCCTTCAGAAATTGAACAATATACGCAATCAAGGTTACAAGAGGTTACAGGTTTTATCTCTATGATTGAACTATTACGATAAACAATACCAAACGCTACATTTCCAATTAATGGAACTCCAGAATTTCTATTAATATAAGTTACATGGTTTCCTGTCAACTTATTTTTTAGGTTATCAAACTGTCTAAATAATAATCCTGAAAACTTTTTTTCTGCCTTTTTTTGGAATGTGTTTACAAATTCAATAGTATGCAAATCTTTCAATTTGAAAGGTCCAATACCATTAAGTTCAATAATATTCACATCAACATAAAAAAGATTTAATAGGGTAATTCTCACAAAATCTTTATCTTTTTGTTTGAAAGATAATGTCTCAAAATTTAGTTCAGCCATTCAATGGTGATATTTCATCATACACTTTTAAATCTTTATTATTTTATTAATTGAAAATATCTAAAAAGTTTTCAAACTATAAGTTTTCAAACTATATTTTAATTAGAATTGAATAATTAAAGAAGGATAAGTTTTAAAACTCACTTACAAATCATTTAATATCGGGTGGTACTTTTAGACAAATGATTAATCAGTATTTTAATAAAATTGTTCTGAAAATAATGTCCCACAATAATAATAAACTATGTCAGAGATCAAAATAACCTTAGAAACACTGTATGATGTACTCAGAAATGAGAAAAATAAAGAGGATTTACAAGAATTAGAAAGCTCTTTTTATATTGATGTAGTTAGTTATTTACGTGAAAAAAAAGCATTACTTGATTCTAAAAATGATGAAGATGAATTATTCACTAATAATGAAAAAGAAAAACTTGAATATGAGTTAAGAAGTCTAAAAAGGATTCTAAAAGAAATTTATGAGAAACGTGAAAAAAAAATGATTGAAATTGCGTTAAATAAAAGTAGAACCAGATCAGATATTATTGATACAAGCCATATGTTAAGAGAAGAAAAAGAATTTTATCAAAAAATGGTTCAACATTTAGATAATTACAGAAAAGGTGTTTTATTAAACTTATTTAAAGGAGAATTACCTTTTATTGAGGACATATTAAGGAAAAAAGATCTTTCTAATTTCACTGAACCATCTATAATTGAAGAAGAAAAAGAAATTGTTAAAGAGAACAAAACTTTCAAAAAGTTTGAACATGTGGTTAATACTTCAAATGAGCCTGAAAAAGAAAAGGAGGAAGTTAAATCAGATGAAGAATTAGAGCCTGAACAAGAAAGTAAGGTTGATTTTACTAAGATAAAATTTTTACAAACAGTTCCAAAATTCATTTGGAAAGATATGAAAGAATATGGTCCATTCAAAATTGATGAAGAAGCACCAATTTTCTCAGAAATTGCAGAATTATTAATCAGAAAAGGTCGTGCAGAAAAAATTTAATACCATGGAAAAAGTTATCACAGCTGATAAATCTGAAACATTTCTTAATAAAGAAGTTGGAGAATCATACCACAGTTATACTGGTGCTGTTGAAGAAGCACTTAAAAAATTTGTAGAACCAACTAAAATTAAAAAATTAGCTGAAACTGGGAAATTCAAACTTTTAGATGTCTGTTTTGGTATGGGGTACAACTCGGCTATGGCCATTAC